>CAZKCY010000355.1:0-1464 GCA_964551155.1 uncultured Marinimicrobium sp.
GAACAATATCTGGCCAGTTACCCTTCGGCTGGGTTGGCTGACCTTTGGTTTCGGGCTACTCCACGGTATGGGCTTTGCGGGAGTGCTGGGGGAGCTGGGTCTTCCCTCTGATCAAAAGCTCGTTACCGTGCTGGCCTTTAACCTGGGAGTTGAAGTAGGGCAGTTAGTGATCGTGTTGCTGGTATTGCCACTGCTGATGCTTGCTCGAAATCGCATCTGGTACAGCCGCTATTTTCTACCTATAGCTTCTTTGGCGATAGCGCTTGTCGCATTCCGTTGGATTGTCGAGCGGCTCTGAATATGATTTAGCGAAGTTTTCGGTCTAGTTGTTCGGCCCACTTAATGGGTTGCACCTCTTTGGTTCAGAGCTTGAAGAATAATTGATTATTTGCCCAATAAATGGTATTTTATGGGAAATTGCGCAGCCCCGGGGGAATCTATGTCCGGCTCAGCATTAAACAAACCTCAGGCCTCGGAGGTGCTTGGCGACGCCGTGCTCAATGTACGTTCACATCTGGGGTTAACTCTGGAGCAGCTGGGGCAGATTCTGGGGCGCGATCGCAGCTCCATTCAACGCGCCGGTATCGACCCACAGACCCCGGCTGGGCAGTTGGCGGCCTTGCTGATTCGGGTCTATCGTTCGGGGCTGGTGCTCACCGGTGATGAGAGCAGTCTCAAACACTGGCTGAAAACCCCCAACCGGGCTTTGGGTGCTCGACCCCGGGATCTGTTGTTTTCTCTTCAGGGCATAGTCAATCTGGTGGAATATCTGGATGCCCACCGCGGCAAGCTCTGATGATTGATCCGAGGCGGGAGACTATAGAGCCGCAGCTGCTGGAAGCTTGTCGGCCACGGGCGGGGCAGGTCTACCGCTACGCTGAGGATCAGGAGCGCTCGGCGACCCGCTCGCTGGTGGCCACCCACGAAGAACACGATCTGCTGGAAGAACTGCTGGAAGCCAGCAAGCCGCCTCTACCCGACACCTCAAAGCGCTATCACTACCTGCTCACCACGCCATTTCGCTATCCACCGCTGCCTTATGGCAGTCGCTTTGGCGCCCGCTATCAGCGGGGGATTCTTTACGCTTCGGAAACTTTCGCCGCTCTGCAGGCCGAGTTGGCTTTCTACCGGTTCCGCTTTTTTCACGATATGGAAACCCCGCCCAACCGGTTAACCACCCGCCATTTGCTGTTTGCATTCGATTATCAGGCCCAAGCGACGCTGGATTTGCCGGCACTGACGGATCCGGTCCTGCAAAAGGGTTTGACCAGCCCTAACGACTATCGATTGACTCAGTTCGTGGGGAGCTGGGCGAGGGACAGAGAGCTGAAGGCAATCCGCTACTATTCGGCTCGCACCCTCAGCTCAGAATGCAATTTAGCGCTGCTGGATCCTCGCGTCATCCAAAGCCTGCCTCGGCCTCAGTTCAACCTACACAGGCTTCATCGGGCTTTCAGCGCAAAG
>CAZKCY010000355.1:1474-3204 GCA_964551155.1 uncultured Marinimicrobium sp.
TTTTCGGTCACCGTCAGCTCCGAAACCCTAAGTATTACCACGGGCGCACTGGCTCCTAAGTCGTTTGACACCGACTTTCCGCTCGAGCAGTTTCTGGTGGAGGGCGAGCTGCCCCGGCCGGCCTTCTAATCGTTCTCTATCCCACAGCTAAGTTGCGCAATCCCGCTTGACCCAAGGGTATGGCCACCAGCCCACACTGCCTTAAGTGTTCCAACCTTTCTCTGAATAGTCTTAGTAAGCGGGCTCACCCTTTGGCTTGGGCGTTTCTCTGGGCTTTTCTGAGCATTGGATTTTTCTGGCCGGTTTCGGCTCTGGCCGATGAAACACTGGCAGGTGAACATGTTCGAGTGCAGTGGCTGGCCCCTGAGAAATTCGCTGAGAGTCAGCCGGCCACCATCGGCATTCATTTCACTATCGATCCGGAATGGCATCTGTACTGGCGCAATGCTGGCGACTCGGGTGCGGCCCCGCGCTTCGCACACACTCACCGACTACATTGGCGAGTGGCTGGTGCCGGAGTGGTTCAACAAGGACTGTCCCTATGTGCAGAAGCACTACAGCAGCGGCAACATGCAAGAGCTACAGAAAGAATACACCGAAAAAGGCGTGAATTGGCTGACCATCATCTCGTCCGCCGACGGCAAGCAAGGTTATCTCGAGCCTGGTGAAGCACTTCAAGTGGCTGAAAAGATTGGCTTAGAGGCCAGCGCGCCTTTCCTGCTGGACCCGACGGCGTAGTCGGTCGCGCATTATAATGCCAAGACCACGCCTCATATGTTCGTGATCAATCCCCAGGGTATGGTGATCTATGCAGGCGCCATTGACGACAATGATTCAGCCAATCCCGCGGTTATTCCCGACTCCAAGAATTATGTGGCGGCCGCTCTCGATGCGGCCATGAATGGTAAAGAAGTCGAAACTCCCACCACTCAGGCCTATGAGTTGCACGGTTAAGTATTAAAGAATTATTTCTGAGTAATTGATGTGGATTCCGGCAGGGAAGGCGCTTGTTCGTTAGCCTGTGGCTCAGGTTCAACCAGGTCTTGATACAGCGCCAGATATTCATGGGCGCTCTTATCCCAGGAAAACTCCTTGCGCATGCCGTTGATTTGCAGCTGGCGCCAAAGCTCCGGATTTTTATAGCAGTCCAGAGCTTTTTTGATGGCTCCAAAAAGGCCCTCGGCGGTGGCTTGATAAAAACAAAAGCCATTGGCTTGAGTGGCGTCTTCGGTGATATCCACCACTGTGTCGCGCAAACCGCCCACGGCGTGCACTATAGGAGGCGTTCCATAGCGAAGGCTGTAGAGCTGGTTCAAGCCGCAGGGCTCAAACAGCGAGGGCATTAAAAACGCATCCGCACCGGCTTCGATTTGGTGCGCCAAGCTTTCGTCATAGCCGAGCACAAGAGTGAATTGCCGGGGATATTTGTGCGCCAGTACTTTTAACGACTGTTGATAGTGGGGCGCTCCGCTGCCGAGCATTACTAGCTGACATTTCTTGGCTTCCAGCAGGGTGGGCAATACCGCCATCAGCAAATCAATGCCTTTCTGTTCAACCAGCCTTCCCACAAAACCGAGCAAAGGGTGCTTGGTCTGCTCAGGCAGCTCCAGGCGCCGCTGCAGAGCCTGTTTGTTGGCCGTTTTTTTGCCCAGACTGCGCCAGCTATAAGCTTGCTCAAGGTGTGGATCTCGACCGGGGTTCCACTCCTGCATATCTATGCCGTTAAGAAT
>CAZKCY010000356.1:0-3201 GCA_964551155.1 uncultured Marinimicrobium sp.
CGCCGGTGGCTTTGTAGTAGGTTTCCACGTCCTTGATCTGCCACTTAGCGTAGGAGTCGACAATCAGACGCTTGTTCTCAACCGTGTAGAAGCTCTCGGCCTGAGCATCGGCGGTCAGAATTCGACCGTCGAAAATACGTACCTTGTCGGCGAGCGGAATCTTGACGTGCAGCCCCGGCGAGACGTTGGGGTTGACCATGGCACCGAACCGCAACACTACCGCGCGCTCGTACTCGTTGACGATGTAAAAGGTGTTGGCACCGATGACAATCAGTACCACCAAGCCAATCAGCGAGAAAATACTTCGATTAGACATTAGCGAACCTCCCGGCGAACTGGCGTATTGTTGCGACGGCCCAATTCGCGGCTGACTTCTTCCGTCAGCTGACGAATGGTCTCTGCGGAAGGCTGCTGAGTGCCTGAGTCGGAGCTGGCCGACGACCGAGCGGGCGACGCTTTCCCCATTCGATCCAGCGGCAGGTACAGCATGTTGTTGCCGCCTTCGACATCCACCAGCACTTTGCTGGAGTTATCCATCACGCTCTGCATGGTCTCCAGGTAGAGGCGCTCGCGTGTCACTTGCGGAGCTTTTTGATACTCGGCCAGCAACAGCTCGAAACGGCGCGATTCACCTTCGGCGCGCGCTATAACTTCGGCGCGGAAGGCCTCGGCCTCTTCGATCATGCGCTGAGCGCGACCACGGGCTTCGGGGATCACCGAGTTGGCATAACCCTGAGCTTCGTTCTTCAGCCGCTCCTGGTCTTCTTTGGCCTTGATCACATCGTCAAAGGCGTCGCGAACTTCTTCAGGCGGGCGACCTTCCTGAATGTTGACTTCGCGCACCAGAATGCCGGTGCCGTAGCTGTTCAGATAATCCTGCAAGCGCTGCTTCACTTCGGTAGCGATTTCCTGACGACCACCGGACAGCACCTGGTTCAGCTCGGTAGAGCCCACCACATGGCGCAAAGCACTGTCGGCGGCCTGGCGCAGACTGTTCTCCGGATCGCGAACATTGAGCACAAAAGCGCGCACGTCATCGACGTTGTACTGCACGGTAATCGGCAATTCGACGATGCTTTCATCCTGAGTGAGCATCAGTCCGCGGGTGGGGTACTGGCGTTCCTCAGTGACGTTTTCGACAAACACGTGAGTGATCAGCGGTGGATCCCAGCGCAAGCCCTGGTCTTTGATTTCTTTAAAGGCGCCGAAACGCAAAACCACAGCGCGCTCTTTGGCATCGACTACATAAAAACCCATAGCGCCGTAAATAAGCGCCGCGATCACCAAGCCTATGACCAACAAAGGGCCGATAGGAGCAGAACCACCGGATTTGCCCTCGCCGCCTGACCCGCCGCCAAAGATTCCGCCAAGCTTGTCGCGAAACTTCTTCCAGGCTTCGTCCAGATCCGGCGGGCCACCGCTACCTCCGCCCCAGGGGTCCTTGCCCCCGCCTCCCGGTTCATTCCAGGCCATAGATGTTCTCCGTCGCTTGTAATAACTGATTAATTTGCGGCTTGGTAGCTGCACCCCAAACTCAAGGGGCTGAATTCTACCAAAGCTTCCGACTCAACTAACAGGCAATTCGCCCCGAATTGTCGCTCTTAAGCCACTGCAGTTGATCGTAGGTAATCTTCTCGGCGCTCAAAATACGCATCAAATCACTCTGCGGCAGGCGCACTTCCAACTCACTACTACCGTCGTCACGATGCGCCTCGGACGCCACCGCCTGCTGTTTATAGAGCATGGCTCGCAGCCGGCCCTGCTTGGAGTTCACCAGCAGACGGCCCGAAACCATTTCCGTGCCCACAGTTTCGGAAATCGCCTGCTCCAGCAATTCGACGCCCGCGCCTGTGTAAGCCGACAACCAAACCGCCACCGGGCGGCCGTCGTCGCCGTAATCGATACGCGGCTCCATACCGAGAAGATCAATCTTGTTGTAAACCCTGAGTTGAGGCAAATCCGCCGCTCCGATTTCGCCCAGCACCAACTCGACCTGCTCGATGTTGTGCAGGCGCTCATCGGCGGCTGAGTCAATCACGTGCAACAGCAAGCTGGAGTTGCTCGCCTCTTCCAGGGTGGCCCGGAACGCCTGCACCAGTTTGTGCGGCAAATGGCTGATAAAACCCACGGTATCGGCCACGATCACCGCCCCGACATCGGGCAGTTCGAGCCGGCGCATGGTTGGATCAAGGGTGGCGAACAGCTGGTTCTCGGCGTAAACGTCAGAACCGGTCATACGGTTGAACAGCGTCGACTTACCGGCATTGGTGTAGCCCACCAGCGACACCGTCGGGATGGCGGCGCGCTGACGCGAGCGGCGCCCCTGGTCACGCTGGGTGCGCACCTTGCTCAAACGCTTCTCGATGCTGGTAATACGGGCACGCAGCAACCGGCGGTCGGTTTCCAGCTGGGTTTCACCTGGGCCGCGCAGGCCGATACCGCCTTTCTGGCGCTCCAAGTGAGTCCAGCCCCGCACCAGTCGGGTGGACATATGGCGCAGCTGGGCCAGCTCCACCTGAAGCTTACCTTCGAAGGTGCGCGCCCGCTGGGCGAAAATATCCAGGATCAGACCGGTACGGTCGAGCACCCGACATTCCAGCGCGCGCTCCAGGTTGCGCTCCTGGCTGGGAGATAGGGTGTGGTTAAAAATGACCAGTTCCGCCTGGTGTTCGATCACTACCGCTTTCAGCTCTTCGAGCTTGCCGGTACCGACGAAATATTTGGCGTGGGGAGAAGCTCTATGGCCTCCGATCAGAGCCACGGGGTCGCCGCCAGCGGAGAGCACCAGCTCTTCAAATTCGCGGGGGTCTTCCGGGGTCTGGCCGTGGGAGATGTCCAGGTGAACCAGCACTGCCAGCTCACCCGAATCGGGACGATCAAAGAACAATTAATTACCTCGAACTTGGGTGCCGGTAAAGGCTGCAGACTGGCGCAGCAACTCTACCAGCTCATCGAGAACACTCTGCCAAGCGGCGCTGCGTTCTCTAATGAGGATCACTCACTCTGTGATTCTTCGCCTTCGCCTTCATTCAGCAAAGGAACCCGCACAGCGCGAGAGGGCACAATGGTTGAAATCGCATGCTTGTAAACCATCTGGCTTACAGTATTTTTCAGCAACACAACAAACTGATCAAATGATTCTACCTGACCCTGAAGCTTGATGCCGTTGACCAGATAAATGGACACAGGCACGCGCTCTTT
>CAZKCY010000357.1:0-3155 GCA_964551155.1 uncultured Marinimicrobium sp.
CAAATCCAATGGCGAAGCCGTAGAGGCGTAAGTAGACATGGCTAGGCTAAAAGAATTGTATCGCAACGAACTTGCCCCCAAGCTGAAAGAAGAGCTGGGTCTGGCAAACGTGATGGAAGTGCCCCGGATCACCAAGATCACCCTGAACATGGGTGTTGGTGAAGCCGTAGGTGACAAGAAGATTCTGGATAACGCCGTTGGCGATCTCCAGAAGATTTGTGGGCAGAAACCCATTGTTACCGCCGCGCGCAAGTCAATCGCTGGCTTCAAAATTCGCGATGGCTGGCCCATTGGCTGTAAAGTGACTCTGCGTGCCGATCGTATGTATGAGTTTCTTGATCGCTTGGTTTCTATCGCTATTCCCCGTATTCGTGACTTCCGGGGTATCAGCCCCAAGCAGTTCGACGGACGTGGTAATTTTTCCATGGGTGTGGGTGAGCAGATCATCTTCCCGGAAATCGACTACGATAAAGTCGACAAATTGCGCGGTTTGGACATCTGTATCACCACTACTGCACGGAACGACGAGGAAGGTCGCGCGCTGTTGAAAGCGTTCAACTTCCCGTTCAAAGGTTAAGGGTAGCGTCATGGCTAAGAAATCAATGGTTGCGCGTGAAGTAAAGCGTGCTCGCACTGTCGAAAAGTTCGCCGCCAAGCGCGCTGAGCTTAAGGCAACAATTGTCAGCCCTGCTTCTACTGAGGAGCAAGTCTGGGAAGCGCAAATAAAGCTGCAGAAGCTGCCGCGAGATGCCAGCCCGGCTCGTCAGCGTAACCGCTGCCGTGTTACTGGTCGCCCGCACGGCGTCTACCGCAAATTCGGCCTGTGCCGTCACAAGTTGCGCGAAGCTGCCATGCGTGGTGATGTCCCCGGCTTGGTCAAGTCAAGCTGGTAAGCCAAGGGCTTAATTTTAGGAGCAGAATCTGATGAGCATGCAAGATCCGTTGGCAGATATGCTGACCCGCATTCGCAACGCACAGCAAGTGGGTAAAGCAAGCGTCACTATGCCGTCTTCGAAGTTGAAGGCAAGTGTCGCCAAAGTCCTCGAAGGCGAGGGTTACATCGGTGGTTTTTCCGTTAGCGAAGACGCTAAAGCGGAGCTGACTATCGAGCTGAAGTATTTTGAAGGTAAGCCGGTAATCGCTGAACTCGACCGAGTCAGCCGTCCCGGTTTGCGCAATTACGCTGGTAAGGCTGGCCTGCCAACCGTTCGTAGCGGTTTGGGTGTTGCCATTGTCTCTACCAGTAAAGGTGTTATGACTGATCGTGCCGCTCGCGCTGCTGGCGTTGGTGGCGAAGTCCTCTGCACAGTTTTTTAATTGGGAAGTTGTCATGTCACGAGTTGCAAACAGTCCGGTTGAAGTACCAGCTGCTGTAAGTGTCACCCTCAAGGGTCAGGACCTTACGGTTAAAGGCGGCATGGGTACGTTGGCTCTGCAAATTCACGCGGACGTCGAAGTCAAGCAGGAAGAAAATGTCCTGACCTTCGCCGCTCGCAGTGGGGCCAAGCAGTCTCGCGCACTGGCAGGCACTATGCGTGCTCTGGTCAGTGGCATGGTGAAAGGCGTCGATCAAGGCTTTGAGCAAAGGCTGCAGTTGGTTGGCGTTGGTTACCGTGCAAAAGTCGAGGGTAATACTGTAAACCTGGCATTGGGTTATTCTCAGCCTGTTAACTACACCCTTCCCGAGGGCGTAAAGGCAGAAACTCCGAGCCAGACAGAGATTGTACTTAAGAGCGCTGATAAGCAGCAGCTCGGCCAGGTGGCGTCAGAAATTCGCGCTCTGCGTGAGCCCGAGCCCTATAAGGGCAAAGGTGTGCGTTACTTTGGTGAAGAAGTACGTCGTAAAGAAGCCAAGAAGAAGTAGGGCCAGGATATGAGCGATAAGAAGCAATCTCGTCTTCGCCGAGCGCGTCGTGCCCGTGCCAAGATTCGTGAACTGGGCGTCAACCGCCTTGCCGTGCACCGCACGCCACGTCACATCTACGCGCAAATTATTGCCGAAGATGGCGCGCGCGTACTCGCAAGTGCATCCACTTTGGATAAAGACTTGCGCGCCGGCAAAACCGGTAACGCGGATGCCGCGAAAGCGGTTGGTGCTCTGGTAGCAGAGCGCGCCAAAGCGGCTGGGGTTACCCAGGTCGCCTTTGATCGCAGCGGATTTAGATATCACGGTCGGGTTAAAGCCCTGGCGGACGCTGCGCGTGAAGCTGGACTGGAATTCTAAGGGTTAAGATATGGCATACGCTAAGAAAGAAGAGGGTAACAACGAAGGCTTCCAGGAAAAGCTGGTGCAAGTCAATCGTGTTGCCAAGACTGTTAAGGGTGGTCGTATCTTCGCCTTTACCGCACTGACTGTTGTCGGCGACGGAAACGGCAAAGTAGGATTCGGCCGCGGTAAAGCGCGCGAAGTGCCTGTTGCGATTCAAAAAGCAATGGAAGCCGCGCGTCGCAATATGATCGACGTAGAGCTCAAGGGCGATACCCTGCAGTACGCCACTAAGGGTCGCCACGGCGCCTCCAAGGTTTATATGCAGCCAGCCTCTCAGGGTACTGGTGTAATTGCCGGTGGTGCTATGCGTTCTGTGCTGGAAATTGCCGGTGTTCAGAACGTTCTCGCCAAGTGTTACGGCTCCACCAATCCGGTGAACGTGGTACGGGCAACCTTTAACGCGCTGAAAACCATGTCATCTCCGGATGCGGTGGCCGCAAAACGCGGTAAAAGCGTAGAAGAAATTCTGAATTAATTGGCCTTTGCCAATTATAGGTAGCGGAATACGACCATGGCTAAGAAAATGATTAAGGTGACTCAAGTCAGGAGCACAGCGGGCCGCCTGAAGAACCATAAGGCAAGCGTTGCCGGTTTGGGGCTGCGCCGTATAGGCCATACAGTTGAAGTGGAAGATACTCCTTCAGTGCGTGGCATGATTAACACAGTTAACTATCTGGTTAAGGTAGAGGGAGAATAACATGCGTCTCAATACGCTGAGTCCAGCTCCCGGCAGCACACACAGCAAAAAGCGTGTGGGTCGTGGTATTGGTAGCGGCCTGGGTAAAACCGCCGGTCGTGGCCACAAAGGTTTGAAGTCTCGCTCTGGCGGTTCGGTTAAGCCGGGTTTTGAAGGCGGTCAAATGCCGCTGCAGAAGCGTCTGCCTAA
>CAZKCY010000358.1:0-2308 GCA_964551155.1 uncultured Marinimicrobium sp.
TTAAGATACCTTCGTATTCTCGACCCATAAATTTCTTTGGACCCCAGGCGCCGTATTGCTCGGCCACGGCGTGGTCAGGATCGGAAAGCAAATCAAAATTGAGGTTCTGCTTTTCAATAAATTTACGCAGTGCTGAGGGCATATCGGGGCTAATACCGACCACGGCGGTATCCAGTTCGGCCAACTCGCGGTTAATGTCCCGCAAGCCACAGGCCTGAGTCGTGCAGCCGGGCGTCGCGGCCTTGGGGTAAAAATACAACACCAAATTTTTACTGCCGATAAAATCTCTGAGGCTAACCAGTTCCTCATCCTGATTTTTCAAGCTGAAATCAGGCGCAACATTACCGATTTTGGGGAATGCCATAAATGTCTCCGAATAAATAACGTCCAAGGGCCTAGGTAGGGCGAGAGTCAGTCGCGGTAGAGCTTTAACAAATCCCCATAGTGATCGATGCGTCTATCGCGAAAATAGGGCCACATGCGCCTTACCGCTTCGCCCCGGGCCAGGTCGAGATTAACCACGATATTCTCTGACGCGTGAGTATCGGCGCAATAAAGCACCTCACCCTGGGGTCCGGCGGCAAAGCTGGTACCCCAAAAATCGATCCCCTCGCCTCCGGCCGGATCGGCCTCGTAGCCGACCCGATTGACTGCGACCACCGGTACTCCGTTGGCCACCGCGTGAGAACGTTGCACCGTCATCCAGGCTTCGCGCTGGCGCTCCTGCTCGGCGGAATCATCTTCCCGACTCCAACCAATTGCGGTGGGGTAAATCAGAATTTCCGCACCGGCCATGGCCATAAGCCGAGCGGCCTCGGGGAACCATTGATCCCAACACACCAGCACCCCTAACTTGCCAACCGAGGTTTGAATCGGGTTAAAGCCGGTATCGCCGGGGGTAAAGTAAAACTTCTCGTAGAACCCCGGGTCATCGGGTATGTGCATCTTGCGATACTGGCCGGCAATAGTGCCATCGCGCTCGAGTACCACAGCGGTGTTGTGATAAATGCCGGGGGCCCGTCGCTCGAACAAGGAGGCCACAATCACCACGCCCAGCTCTTTTGCCAAAGCTCCCAGAGCGTCGGTGCTGGGGCCGGGAATGGTTTCGGCCAAATCGAACACATTCACCTGTTCCTGCTGACAAAAGTAGAGGCTGCGATGAAGCTCCTGCAGCACCACCAGTTCAGCGCCCTGCTCTGCCACCGAGCGGATTCCCGCCATGGTGGTTTCCAGGTTGGCCTGAATATCGGCGCTGCAGGCGTGCTGAACCAAGCCGGTTTTGAGTTGGGCGCTAGACTTTTTAGTCGGAGGTAGCTGGGGCATGGGTGTAAAGCACTCCTTCAGGTAGCTGCATGGTGATGCAATGTAAGCTGCCGCCCTGCTCAATCAGGGTGTTGCAGGGAATCCCCAGAATTTCGTAACCGGGAAAGGCCTGAAAAATCTGCTCCAAAGCGTCTTCGTCTGTGGGCAGATCGTACTGGGGCACCAAAACAGCGTTGTTGATAATTAAAAAATTGGCGTAGGTGGCGGGCAAACGTTCGCCTTCGTCGTTCAACACCGGCCCCGGCCAGGGCAAAGGCAACAATTTGTAGGGCTGGCCATCAGCATCGGTCATAGCGGTCAGTTCTGCCGCCATGGCCTGAAGCTCAGCGTAGTGTTCGTCTTCGGGATCATCGCAGTGCATATAGACGATGACATTGTTTGGACACAGCCGCGCCAGGGTGTCGATATGGCTGTCGGTGTCGTCGCCCGCCAAGTAGCCGTGTTCGAGCCAATTGATTTTGCGCAGGCCAAAAGCGGATTTCAGCCGAGCCTCGATCTCGGCTCGAGTCAAATCAGGGTTGCGGTTGGCGTTGAGCAGACACTTGCTGGTAGTGAGCATAGTGCCTTTTCCATCCACTTCAATCGAACCGCCTTCCAGCACCCAGGGCTGAGCTTCCAGAACCGTATCGGGAAAGGCGCCTTGGAGGTGCAAACTGGTGGTAATGCCATTGTCCAGTTGATGGGCAAACTTGCCACCCCAGCCATTGAACTGAAAATCGAGCACTTTCAGACCGCTGGGGGTTTCGACAATCAGCGGCCCATGATCGCGGGCCCAGCTATCGTTGCTGGCCACGGGAAACAAATGCACATCCTCGAGCGGCACAGTCATGGCCTCGAGCCGCGTTCGGATTTCATCCAGCTCCTCTTCGGGGGCGGCAATAATCAAATCGGCGTAGTCCACAATAACCGCAACCAGGGCTTCGTAAAGGGGAATAACCTCCTCCAACAAAGGTTCCCAATCAGTGTGCTTGTGCGGCCAGGTCAA
>CAZKCY010000358.1:2318-3148 GCA_964551155.1 uncultured Marinimicrobium sp.
ACGGCATCTTGCGGCTCCCATTCGGCCGGTAGGCGCTGCTCGGGCATAGTCTTACCTCAAAAATTACATCACTCGGGCGGCGTACAGCCGAAGTCCGGATTATAGCCTAGATTGGTGCGTTTTATCCTCGCTCGGGACAGCTCCTAAGGGTAAAACCTATTAAGTTTCATTCAGATTATGATCCGGGAAAATTAAATTTTCTGTTGCAAAACCCCGCGTCCGAGCTTTGGCGATCAAGGTTTCCAGCGTGTTTGAATCCAACTCGGGAGTGCGAGCCAAAATCCACAGGTAGGACAGATCGGGACCGCTAACCAGAGCATAGCGATACTCCGAATCCAGCTCAAAAACCACATAGGTGCCGTAAAACGGACCAAAAAAAGACACTTTCAAATGGGCGACATCAGAGTCACCGACAAAGTACGCTTTGCCAACCGCCTCCTCCCAATTGCCCTCTTCCGGGTTATAGCCGCGGTTGACTACCTTTACCCCGCCATCTTCGCGCAGGCTGTAATGGGCCGTAACACCTTCGAGCCCCCTTTCAAAAGAATGATCCAGCCGAGCGATTTCGTACCACTTACCAAGATAGCGCTGCAACTCGAAGCCTTCGACCGGCTCAACCTTCTCAGGAACCTCGGTATTCGAGCAGGCCGCCAAAAACATACCGAGCAACAGATAACCAAAATATTTTTTCATTCCACTCGAACCCTCTCTCGGTCTCGTCCGCCCCGGCGCAAAGCATAAAGCCATGGGCCTATAACCCCCAACAACCAGCCGCTATAATGACAGTCGCCCCGCTCGGTGCCAACCGAACAGGGATCGTTTTAGCCGTT
>CAZKCY010000359.1:0-1835 GCA_964551155.1 uncultured Marinimicrobium sp.
TCTGGAAGGCGAAGCGGTGCAGTGCTACGGCTGTCTGTACCAGAACGACTCGGATCAGGCCGATAGCGAAGCGTTTAATCCGGACGCCAGCCCCGACAAAACCCTGGCACAACTACAGGAAGCTGAAACCGTCGCCGAGCTGGCCCAGCAGGCACTCTCCGAAGAGCCCGAAGGCAGCGTCGCGATTCTGGTGCGCGGCCGGCCGCACCTGGAGTGGATACTGCCCGCACTCAGCCGACGCCAACTGCACTGGCAGGCCACCGAAATCGACCGTCTGGCAAACCGTATGGCGATTGTCGATTTGCTGTCGCTGACCCGCGCGCTACTCAACCCGGACGATCGCATCGCCTGGCTGTCGGTGCTGCGCGCACCCTGGTGCGGCCTGGATCTGTACGATTTGCACAGGCTGGTCACCGCCGATTTGGGCGAATTAAGCCCGCGCCTGAAAAACGGCTGGCCGGTTATCTGGCAACAGCTGCAACACTGGCCGAAGATCGAAGGCTTAAGTGAAACCGGCAGCGCCTGTTTGAAGCGTTTAATGTCCGTACTTCAACCGGCCTGGCGCGAGCGCCAGCGCAAACCTCTGCGCCAATGGCTTGAGGGTATCTGGCGGGTCTTGGGCGGCCCGGCGTTGCTGGCGGATCCCGGCGATCAGCAGGACATTCCCAGCTATTTCGCGCTGCTCGAGCGCCATCAGCAAGGCGGCGGGCTGCGCGACTGGGAGGCGTTTCGTAGTGCCGTGGACATGCTTTTTGCCGCGCCGCGACCCGATGCCGACCCGCGCCTGCAGGTGATGACTTTGCATAAATCCAAGGGCCTGGAGTTTGATACCGTCATCATCCCGGGCCTGGACAGAGGCGGCAACAACGACGACAAGGAACTGCTGCTCTGGCAGCAGCGCCTGAATCGCGAGGGCGAACCTCAACTACTGTTGGGCCCCTTGGCACCTGCCGGTCAAGATGCCGATCCGCTGTACAAATTTATGCGCACCGAGGCCAAGATCCGCGATAGCTTTGAGGCCACCCGACTGCTCTACGTGGGCTGCACCCGAGCCATTAAGCGATTGCACCTGTTGGCCTGCATTGGCCTCGATCCGCGCAGCGGCAATGCCCGCCAGCCGCGCCAGGGTTCGCTGTTGCGCACCATCTGGTCGGAGGTACAAGATCAGATGCAAACGCCTAGCACCCCCGCGCCCAGCAAGCCGCCCATGGCCGAACCGCTGGAAGGCGAAAGACCCGGGCTGCAGCATATTCTGCGCCTGCCGCCAGCCTGGCGGGCACCGGAACCGGAAGCCGTGACTCTGCTGGAAGCCTACCGCGGCCGGGAATACGACGATCTGGAAAACATTCCCGCAACCGAACCCCGGCCGGCTCGGCTGGCGCGCCACAGCGGCACGGTGCTGCACAGCCAGCTGCAACGCTTAACCGAGGAGCATCTCTTAACCTGGGATTCGGCCTGGGTTGATCGTCAAAAACCTTTTTGGGCCTTGCAACTGCGTCAACTGGGCTGGCACGGCCAGGAGCTGGAAAGCGGCCTGGAGAAAATCGAACGGGGCCTGCGCAACACTCTATCGGACCCCGAAGGACTCTGGGTCATCAATCCGGAACATCTAGATAGCCGCTGCGAATGGCCTCTTCGTCATAGAGACGGCAAGGGTGTGGTGGAGTCGGTCATCGACCGAAGTTTTGTCGATCAGGGCCTGCGCTGGATCATCGACTACAAGAGCAGCCGCCCGGAAACCGGCCAGAGCCTGGAGGCTTTTCTGCAGCAGGAATTGGCAGCGTATCTGCCGCAACTGGCCCGTTATTCGCGGGCACTGCAAGCCCTGGGTGAAA
>CAZKCY010000359.1:1845-3114 GCA_964551155.1 uncultured Marinimicrobium sp.
CAAAATCCCGGGATAGTCGTGAAGGCGATGATCGCATTCGCTTTAAGTGGCAACCAAAAGACTATTACTCAAAGCAGGGTAATATCCGTTAGCTATCGCAACTATAAGCAAAAACATCCCCATCTAAAGGCTCAAATTCGGTAGAATAGCGGCGAAATGCAATAATTTTTGGACATTACCGATGAGCGACAAGCAAGTAGACGATCTCAACGTCATTTCTCAGGAAGTGTTGATTTCTCCCGCCGAACTGAAAGCCAAGATTCCGATGACCGACAAGGCCCGGGAAATGGTGACTCAGGGTCGGCAGACCATCCGCGATATTCTCGATCGCAAGGACCCACGCCTGTTTGTGGTGATTGGCCCTTGCTCGATCCACGACCTGGATGCCGCTAAAGACTATGCCCAGCGCCTGAAAAAACTGGCCGACGAAGTCAGCGACAGCATATACGTCGTAATGCGGGTCTACTTTGAAAAGCCCCGGACCACCACCGGCTGGAAAGGCCTGATCAACGATCCCTACCTGAACGACTCCTTCAAGATTCAGGAAGGCTTGCACATCGGTCGTCAGCTGCTGCTGGATATTGCCGAACTGGGCCTGCCCACCGCCACCGAAGCGCTGGACCCGATTTCGCCCCAGTACCTGCAGGATCTGATCAGCTGGTCCGCCATTGGCGCGCGCACCACCGAATCCCAGACCCATCGGGAAATGGCCAGCGGTCTGTCTTCGGCGGTAGGTTTCAAAAACGGTACCGACGGCAGCCTGACGGTAGCCATCAATGCGCTACAGTCGGTGTCCAAACCGCACCGGTTCCTAGGCATCAATACCGAGGGCCAGGTTTCGATAGTGCACACCCGCGGCAACGCTTACGGCCATGTGGTTCTTAGAGGCGGCAACGGCAAACCCAATTACGATTCGGTGAGCGTGGCCCTGTGCGAAGAAGAGCTGAAGAAGGCGAAAGTGACCCCGAATATCATGGTGGACTGCAGCCACGCCAACTCCAACAAGAACCACGAGTTGCAGACTCTGGTAATGGACAACGTCGCCAACCAGATCGCCGAAGGTAATAAGTCAATTATCGGCCTGATGGTGGAGAGCCACATCAATGCCGGCAATCAGAAGATTCCAGAAAATCTGAGCGATTTGAAATACGGCGTGTCGATCACCGATGCCTGCATCGACTGGGACACCACGGTGAAATCTCTGAAGAGCATGCGCGACAAGATCAAAGACCACATTAAGAATCGCGCTTAACTCTTTGTTGTATATAG
>CAZKCY010000360.1:0-3102 GCA_964551155.1 uncultured Marinimicrobium sp.
CTGTTTCTAATGGATTGCCGGCCGGCGCTAATATTACCAATTTGCACTCAACCGCTGTGGGAAAAATGGCTGACTATCAACTAACCTTAATTAGAGCTCAAGACCGAAATAATCAGGATCCAGATATCGGCGAGGGCAATGTTGCGATCGAAGAGCAAAAGCCTAAGCTTCGGCGTCCCTCCATGTACAAGGTCGTAATGTTTAATGACGATTACACGCCTATGGATTTTGTAGTCGAAACGCTGGAGTTGTTTTTTTCCATGTCGCGCGAAAAGGCCACCAAAATCATGATTTTGGTACACACCCAAGGCAAAGCCGTATGTGGCGTCTATACTCGGGATATAGCGGAAACCAAAGCAGCCCAAGTGAATCAGTACGCCGAAGACAATGAGCATCCGCTGCTGTGTGAGATCGAGGCAGTGGAAGACGAAGACAGGTGAGTCCGTTACTACGAGGTTATCAGCGATGTTAAGTAAAGACCTGGAAATTACCTTGAACCTGGCCTTCAAGGGCGCGCGCACCAAGCGTCACGAATTTATGACGGTCGAGCATTTGTTGCTCGCTCTGATCGACAATGAATCGGCGGCCAATGTCCTGCGCGCCTGCGGCGCTGATTTGCCGCTGCTGCGCAAAGAGCTGATTGAATTTGTCGACTCTACTACCCCCTTGATTCCCGAGCAGGATACTGAGCGGGAAACTCAGCCCACGCTGGGTTTCCAGAGGGTGCTGCAGCGAGCGGTGTTCCACGTTCAGTCTTCCGGGCGCCAGGAAGTGACCGGCGCCAATGTCCTGGTGGCCATCTTCAGTGAGCAGGAAAGTCAAGCGGTTTACTACCTAAAGCAGCAGAATATCGCCCGCATCGACGTGGTCAATTACATCACTCACGGGATCCACAAAGTGGCCGGCCAGTCCGACCACGGCAACGACTCCGCTCATGAGCAACAGGACGAAGAGGCCATGGGCGGTGAAACCACCACCCAGAGTCCTCTGGAGAGCTTTGCCTCCAACTTGAACGAGCAGGCCATGCAGGGGCGGATAGATCCACTAGTGGGCCGCGAGCACGAAGTGGAGCGGGTGAGTCAGATCCTGAGTCGTCGGCGCAAGAACAACCCCCTGCTGGTGGGCGAATCTGGCGTCGGCAAGACCGCCATTGCCGAAGGCCTCGCCAAGCGCATCGTCGATGGCAGTGTGCCGGATGTATTGGCCGACAGCGTAGTCTACTCGCTGGATATGGGCGCGCTACTCGCCGGTACCAAGTATCGAGGCGATTTTGAAAAACGCTTTAAAGGTTTGCTGGGTGAGCTCAAAAAGCAGAAAAACGCCATTCTGTTTATCGACGAGATTCACACCATCATCGGCGCGGGTGCCGCCTCGGGCGGGGTTATGGACGCCTCCAACCTGCTCAAGCCATTGTTGTCTTCCGGAGAGCTGCGCTGCATGGGCTCCACCACTTATCAGGAATACCG
Source organism: uncultured Marinimicrobium sp. (assembly GCA_964551155.1). GTDB lineage: Bacteria > Pseudomonadota > Gammaproteobacteria > Pseudomonadales > Cellvibrionaceae > CAZKCY01. The sequence goes on from CAZKCY010000360.1 coordinate 1,467, forward strand.
GGGCGTGTTTGAAAAAGATCGAGCCCTGGCACGGCGCTTTCAGAAAGTCGATGTCAACGAGCCCAGCGTCGATGAGACTTATCAGATTCTGCGAGGCTTGAAGAGCCGGTTTGAGAAGCATCACGGCTTGCGCTACACCGATCCGGCACTGCGCTCCGCCGCTGAACTGGCAGAAAGGTACATCAATGACCGCTTTCTGCCCGATAAGGCGATTGACGTTATCGACGAAGCCGGTGCCTACCAGCAACTCTTGCCGCCCAGCAAACGCAAGAAAACTGTAGGGGTTACGGACATCGAGAAAGTCGTGGCCAAAATTGCCCGAATACCGCCGAAAAGCGTGTCTTCTTCGGACAAGGAACAGCTGCGCAAGCTGGATGAAAACCTGAAGATGACCGTATTTGGTCAGGACGAGGCTATCGATACGCTAGCGACCGCGATCAAACTGTCCCGGGCCGGCCTGAGTTCGGCCGAGAAGCCGATCGGCTCCTTCCTGTTTGCCGGCCCCACCGGCGTGGGTAAAACCGAGGTTAGCCGCCAACTGGCCAAGTGCATGGGCGTTGAGCTGATTCGCTTCGACATGTCCGAGTACATGGAGCGGCATACTGTCTCGCGGCTGATAGGCGCGCCACCCGGCTATGTAGGCTTCGATCAGGGCGGTTTGCTCACCGATGCGGTGACTAAGCATCCCCACAGCGTTCTGTTGTTGGACGAGATCGAGAAAGCCCACCCGGAAGTCTTCAATTTGCTGCTGCAGGTGATGGATCACGGTACTTTGACCGACAATAACGGGCGCAAGGCGGATTTCCGCAATGTGATTCTAATTATGACCACCAACGCCGGCGCGGAAATGATGAGTCGACCCTCGATAGGCTTCACCCATCAAGACCACACCACCGACGGCACAGAGGCGATTAAACGCACCTTTACGCCCGAGTTCCGCAACCGTTTGGACGCCACAGTGCAGTTCGGTGCCTTGACGCTGGATGTAATCAAGACAGTGGTGGACAAGTTCTTGGTCGAGCTTCAGGCTCAGCTGGATGAGAAGCATGTGAGTCTCGAAGTCAGCGACGGCGCTCGGGAATGGCTCGCGCATCACGGTTACGACGAGAAGATGGGTGCCCGCCCCATGGCACGTTTGATTCAGGAAAAACTGAAAAAGCCGCTGGCGGAGGAAGTCTTGTTTGGCTCGCTTTCCAGTGGCGGCGGTTCAATTGAAGTGGGCTTGGACACGGAAAAGGACGAGCTGACTCTGGACATCAAAGCGAAGAAGCCGGAAACCGCGGACGCCGTTTAAGATTTCAGCCTCCAGGGACGGAGGTGCAAAGCGGCTATATGGCTTGGTGGTGGGGCTGGATTTGCCCGGCCAGCAGGGCAGCGGCTTTACGCCGCTTGCGGTATGGCCGTGGCAATGATTAGCGGGCGCGGTAAGTAATGCGGCCCTTGGTCAAATCATAGGGAGTCATCTCGACTTTGACCTTGTCGCCGGTCAGAATGCGAATGTAGTTTTTGCGCATTTTGCCGGAAATATGGGCGGTAACCACGTGGCCATTTTCCAGCTTAACCCGGAAGGTGGTGTTGGGCAGGGTGTCGACTACTTCGCCTTCAAATTCAATATTGTCTTCTTTCGCCATTCGGC
>CAZKCY010000361.1:0-3101 GCA_964551155.1 uncultured Marinimicrobium sp.
GTCAACCGAGGCTTGCTGCCCGAATCGGACTTCAAACCCAATATCGATAGTGCCTGGGCCGCTCTTGCTAATGCGGTGGATGACGAAGGCAAATTGGGGTGGGTACAACAAGTGGGCAATGCCCCGGATGAGGTTCTGGAATCCGATACCCAGCTCTATGGCAGCGGCGCTCTATTGCTGGCCGCTTCGGAGTTGGTCAAGCGATAACCAGCGCGGTGGGCGGTGGGCGGTGCCCACCCTACGACGTGCTGGAGGTGTAGGGTGGGCACTGCCCACCGTTTTACCCGGTTCGCGCGTTTACTTAGCGCCGCGTTGGCGCACCGCTTCAAACAGGCACACGCCGGTGGCCACTGAAACGTTCAAACTGCTGACGCTTCCAGCCATGGGAATGTTGACCAGGTAATCGCAAGTTTCACGGGTCAGCCGGCGCAAGCCCTGGCCTTCGGCGCCCATCACCAAGGCGATGGAGCCGGTCAGATCGGTTTGATAGACGGTATGCTCCGCTTCGCCGGCGGCACCCACCAGCCAGATACCTTCATCCTGAAGCTGCTTTAGCGTGCGCGCCAGATTGGTTACCGGAACAAAAGGCAATACCTCCGCCGCCCCGCAGGCTACTTTGCGCGCAACTGAAGTCAGCCCGGCAGCTTTGTCTTTAGGCGCTATAACCGCATCCACGCCCGCGGCCTCGGCACTGCGCAAACAGGCGCCCAGGTTGTGCGGATCGGTAACGCCATCGAGCACCAGCAGCAAAGCCGGCCGACTCAAGTTACGCACTAATTCAAACAGAAAGGTTTCATCGTGGGGTTCGCCGGCTTCGCACTCGGCCACCACGCCCTGGTGGTTTTCACCATCGACCAGATCATCCAGCTCAGAGCGGGACTTGTGCTGCAGCTGAATGTCGTTGGCCTGGGCCATGTTGATCAGCTTTTGCAAACGCTGATCGGTGCGGCCCTTCAACATATACAGAGCCTGAATTCTTTGCGGGGCACTTTTAAGCAAAGCCTGCACTGCGTGCAGGCCGTAAACGGTTTCGGAGTTACTCACGAATTCTCATTCCTGGGAGCTGGTTCTGGGGGCCGGGAGTCGGAGTCCGATTCCCGGCCGTTGCCGATTACGCTGAAGATATTGAACCAGTTGTTATTTTTTCTTTTTAAACTTCGCCAGCGCATTTTTGAGACCAGCTGCCGCTGACGCAAATATAGAGCGGTTCGCAGGCGCTGGAGTTTCTTGCGTCGATCGAACTGCTCCAGCTTGTTTCTGGCTCTGCGTCTTCTTAGTTTTCGTACCATCATGTTGCGAGCTCTTTGACGTGGCCGCAGTTTTGGAGCGACTCCCAGCCCCGGAACGGCCGCCGCGATCACCTGAACGGGAGCGACTCTCGCCGCTGGGCTTGCCTGCAGCGGTTTTGGCAGTGGCCTTCTTAGCTCCGGCTTTTTTGGCCCCGGTTTTCTGACCGCCGGATTTTTTACCCACCGAGGCCGATTTGCTCTCATCGCGAGCATTGGCCTTGCCTTTGCCGCGCCGGGTCGCGGTTACCGATTCCAGCTCGAAGTCGATTTTACGGCTATCCAGGTCGACACCAACAACTCGGACCGATAGCTCATCCCCCAAACCGAATACCTTACGGGTGCGCTCGCCTACCAGCCGATGCTGGGCCGGCTCAAAGCGGTAGTAGTCTTTGGGCAGAGCGGTAATGTGCACCAGACCATCGACGTACAGATCTTTTAGCTGAACGAACAGGCCAAAGCCGGTCACGCCGCTAACCACGCCGGCATAGACCTCGCCCACGCGATCCTGCAGGTATTCACACTTGAGCCAGCTTTCGACATCGCGCGTCGCCTCATCGGCCCGGCGCTCGGTCAGCGAGCAGTGCTCACCCATCCAAAGCATATCGCTGAGGTTATAGGGGTAAATCTCTTTCTTGGGCAAAGGCTCAGCGCCCTCTACCCGAGTAACCAGGTTCGAGGGTTGCTCACTGCGAATCACTGAACGAAGCGCGCGGTGCACCAGCAGATCTGGGTAGCGGCGAATCGGTGAGGTGAAGTGAGTATAAGCTTCGTAACCCAGGCCAAAGTGGCCTTTGTTCTCCACCTGGTAAACGGCCTGCTTCAGGCTGCGCAGCATCACCGTCTGAATCAAATCGGCATCGGAGCGATTCTGAATGGCCTGCATCAACGCCTGGAAATCCGCCGAAGTGGGCTGAGAACCGCCGCCCAATCCGAGACCCAACTCGCCCAAAAATTCGCGCAGGTTGGTAAGCTTTTCTTCCGCCGGACCTTCGTGCACCCGGAACAGGCAGCTGATGTCGTGTTTTTCCAAAAAGCGCGCGGCGCAAACGTTGGCGCTCAGCATGCACTCTTCGACGATTTTGTGGGCGTCGTTGCGCTTTACCGGCACTATGCGCTCAATCTTGCGCTCTTCGTTGAACTCGATGCGGGTTTCCACGGTTTCAAAATCGATGGCGCCGCGCTCTTCACGCGCCTGGCGCAAGACTTTATAGAGGCCGTGCAACTGGTGCAGCTCGGGCACCACATGCTTGAATTCCTGGCGCAGCGGATGCTCGTCGCTACCCTCGTTCTGTAAAATTTCCCAAACCTTGTCATAGGTCAAGCGGGCCTGAGAGTGAATCACACCTTCAAAGAACTTGTAGCTGGTGACCTTGCCGGCCGCGCTGAGGTTCATCTCGCACACCAGACACAGACGATCGACTTTGGGCTTCAGGGAGCAGAGGCCGTTGGAGAGCACCTCCGGCAGCATGGGCACGACGTAATCGGGGAAGTAGACCGAGGTGCCGCGGTTTTTGGCTTCCTGATCCAGGGCGCTGTCGATATCCACATAGTGGGAGACTTCGGCAATGGCCACCATCAAGCGCCAGCCGCCGCCTTTGCGCTTTTCGCAAAACAGGGCGTCATCAAAATCCCGCGCGTCGGCTCCGTCGATGGTCAAAAATGGCAGATCGCGCAGATCCACGCGCCCGGCCATGTCTTCCTCGCGCACCTCTTCTGAAAGCTCTGCGGCCTCGGCTTTTACTTCTTCAGGCCAGGTGTGAGGGATGGAATGAGCCTCGATCGCCAAATCGATTTCCATGCCCGGCGCCATAT
>CAZKCY010000362.1:0-3073 GCA_964551155.1 uncultured Marinimicrobium sp.
GAAAAAGTCCGAAAAAAGCCAGGACGAGATAGCCGTGATCTTGTGTGAAGACGAATATCAGGCAGGCTCGGTGGCAATCAAGTATTTGCGGGAAGACAAGCCTCAGGAAACCTTGCCTGTGGCTCAGGCGATAGAAACATTGCGCGCGGCTCTGCATTCGAGTGTTTGAAGCTGAGCCGAGCGATTGGGCAACAAAATATTTAAAAGCAGTTTTTTGACAATATAACAGTGACGGACATTAACAGGAGCCTCTTGTGAGCGATCATTTAACCGAAGAAGAACAGCTTGAAGCGCTGAAGCGCTGGTGGAAAGAAAACGGCAAGTTTATCGTCTTGGCCGTAGTCGTAGCGGTGGGTGGTTATTTTGGTTGGGGAGCCTGGCAAGACCAACAGCGTGCTCAGGCCGAGGCCGCGTCGGCTCAGTACGAACAACTGCTGAACAGCTTGCGCGCTCCGGATCAAGAATTGCCCGCAGAGGTGGTGCAAGAGCTCAAACAGGGCAGTGGTCTCTATGCTTACAACGCCGCCTTGATTAAAGCGCGCACCGCGGTGGAAAAGGGTGATCTTGACGCAGCTGCCAAAGAGCTCCAGTGGGTACTCGATGAGTCTCCAGAAGCGCCCGTCGCACAGCTGACCCACCTGCGCCTGGCTCGAGTATTGGCCGCCCAGGGATCGCACCAAGCCGCTTTGGCCGAGTTGCAGCGCACTGAACCTTCGGAAAGTTTCGCCTCCGAATACGCGGAAGTGCGGGGCGATATTCTCCTGGCTCAAGGCAACACCGACGAAGCTCGCAGCGCTTATCAGTTCGCTCTGGAAAATCTTACGTCGCCGCAGCAGAATCGCGCGGGGCTTTTGCAAATGAAAATTGACAATCTGAAAACAGCATCTGCTGGCGAACCGGCCGCAGGCGCTGAGGAGAATGCTTCATGAGGTATTGCACGCTTTTGGTGTGTGCACTGTTGGTATCCGGCTGCTCAGTGTTCGGCAAAAAAGACGGCACCGAGCCAATGGAGCTGGTGGAATTTGAGCCCAGTGTCGAGCTGGAGACAGTCTGGAAGCAAAATGTCGGGGCCGGCCGCAAGAAGGCAGTGATTAAATTACAGCCGGCTCTGGACGGAGACGTGATTTATGCCGCCGATATTCGCGGTCGGGTGGAGGCGTTCAATCGCCACACCGGCAAGCGGCTTTGGCGGAGTAAAACCGAGGCTGAAGTGACCGGCGGCGTGGGCGCAAGTGCCGGCTTGGTTCTATTGGGTACGCGCAGTGGCGAGGTTCTAGCGCTGTCGGCCGAGGACGGAAGCAAACTTTGGAGCAGCCAGCTGAGCAGCGAAGTAGTGGCGGTACCAGCCACTAATGGTCAAGTGGTGGCTGCCCAGACCATGGACGGCAAGCTGCATGTACTGGACGCAGAGACCGGACCGCCCAAGTGGAAATATGAAAATCCACCCCCGGTGCTGACGCTGCGAGGTTCGGCCACGCCCATAGTAACGGATTCCGTAGTTTATGCCGCTTTTGCGACCGGTAAGATCATGGCCTTCAACGCCGGCAATGGCTTGGTGGTCTGGGAGCACCGCGTAGCACTGCCCCAGGGGCGCTCGGAGCTGGATCGTATGGTCGACATAGATGCCGCCCCGCTTTTGCGCGATGGCGTCATCTATGTAGGTTCTTACCAGGGCAAAATAGCGGCGCTGAACCGCATAACCGGGCGGCCGCTCTGGTCTCAGGATGGCTCCACCCACCAAGATCTGGCCTTGAACGACCGTCGGTTGTTTATATCCCAGGCGGACAGTCAAGTAATTGCGCTGGGGGCCACCAGCGGCGAGATCATCTGGCAGAACGATGAGCTGCTGAGACGCAAGCTCAATGGTCCGGAAATATTGGGCGACTATCTGGCTGTAGGCGATTTCGATGGCTACCTGCACATTCTCAATCAAAGTGATGGGGAGTTGGCAGCGCGCCGACGTCTGGATCGCGCCGGTATCGATGGCAGTATGGTGAGTGACGGCGAAATCCTTTATGTGCTCAGCAACGACGGCCGGCTGGTGGCTTTGAAAATCGCCGAGGATTGATGGCTCCAGAGTGATTTATGGGGGCGATTTTTGGCTCCATATTAAAAACCGCGCTTGCCTTTGAGGTGAGGGCGGTTTTTGGCTATTGTTGTGCTGTGAATCCGGCCCGCAATCCTCTATGCTGCGCGCCTCGAGTTGATTACACCTGAAACGCTTGCTCGCAACCCTCCAATTGTTTGTGATACGACCATTATGATGCCAGTTATCGCCCTCGTAGGGCGCCCCAACGTGGGTAAATCCACGCTTTTTAATCGACTCACCCACAGTCGCGAAGCGCTGGTGGCCAACTATGCAGGCCTGACTCGAGACCGAAAATACGGCGAGGGCAAAATTGACGATCGGCGTTTTATGGTGATCGACACCGGCGGCATCAGTGGTGAAGAGGAGGGCATCGACAGCATGATGGCGGGTCAGTCACTGCTGGCGATCCAGGAAGCGGACATTGTGCTGTTCATTCTCGACAGCCGCGAGGGCGTGACCGGCGCCGATCACATGATTGCCGAGCATTTGCGAACCCAGGGCAAGAAAGTTTACCTGGTGGCCAACAAAATCGACGGCATGGATCCGGACGTGGCGCTGGCGCCTTTTTACGAGCTGGGCTTGGGCGAGATTTTCGCCACCACCGCGACTCACGGCCGCGGCGTCAAGTCGATGATGGAAGAAGTGCTCGCCGAAGTCCCCGAAGCCGAGGAATTTGCCCAGGGCGAAACCGCCCACGGCATCAAGATCGCCATTGTCGGGCGCCCCAACGTGGGCAAGTCGACGCTGGTCAATCGGATGTTGGGCGAAGAGCGAGTGGTGGTTTACGACCAACCGGGCACTACGCGCGACAGCGTCTACATTAACTATCAGCGCCTGGATAAAAACTACACGCTGATCGATACCGCCGGGGTGCGCCGGCGCAAGAACGTTTTTGAAGCGGTGGAGAAGTTCTCCATCGTCAAAACCATGCAGGCCGTGGACGACGCCAATGTGGTGGTGCTGGTCATGGATGCCAGCGAAGGC
>CAZKCY010000363.1:0-3052 GCA_964551155.1 uncultured Marinimicrobium sp.
CGCGCCGGCGCAGGAAGGTATGGGCAAACTGCTGCAGGGGACTTTGGAAAATTCCAACGTCGATATTGTGGAAGAGATGGTCAATATGATCTCCACTCAGCGTGCCTACGAGTTGAACTCCAAGGTGGTTTCAACCGCCGATCAGATGCTGCAGTACATCAGTCAGAATCTTTAATCCGTGAGGTGGCAGGTCATGCAATTCAGCGCCCTTAAATCACAGCTTCTTCGTTGCAGCGCTCTGTTGTTGGTAGCGCTCAGCCTGCCGGCCTGTGTGACCTATGAGCGGCCGGTGCCGGGCGACCCCTACTACGCGCCCACAGTGACTCCCGCTGCTACTCTGCCCCAGCGCACTGAAGGTTCTCTGTATCAGACAAATTACGGCATGTCGCTGTTCAATGATCGCAAAGCCCATCAGGTGGGCGACATTATTACCGTGACGCTGACCGAGCGTACGGTTTCCAGCAAAAGCTCGGGCGTGTCGGTGCAAAAAGAAAGCGGTATGGATTTCTCCGCCGGCCCCGTGCTTGGCAGCGTACCCTCGTTTCGCGGCAATACTTTCGAAACCAATATGGAGCAGAACCGCGACTTTTCCGGCGACGCCGGCGCTGACCAGAGCAACAGCCTGCAGGGCAGCATCACTGTGACTGTGGCCGAAGTACTGCCCAACGGTGCCTTAGTGGTACGCGGTGAGAAGTGGATGACTTTGAATCGCGGCGACGAATTTATCCGCATCAGCGGCATAGTCCGGCCCGATGACATCAGCCAGGCCAACACAGTCCCTTCGACCCGCCTGGCGAACGCTCAGATTTCCTACAGCGGCACCGGCACTTTGGCGGATTCGCAGTCCATGGGTTGGGCATCGCGCTTCTTCAACAGTGCCTACTGGCCTTTCTAAGCCGAGACGTATACACAAGGTAACGATCATGTTGAGTTCACGTTTATTGTTAATCCTGATGCTTCTCGGCGCAGCGACCCTGGCGCAGGCGGAGCGCATTAAAGACATAGCCACAGTGGCTGGCGTGCGCTCCAACTCGCTGATTGGTTACGGTCTTGTGGTGGGGCTTGATGGCACCGGCGACCAGACCAACCAGTCGCCGTTCACCACCCAGTCGTTTACCAACATGCTCAAGCAGTTTGGCATTACCGTGCCCGAGGGCACGCGCATGCAAATGAAAAATGTCGCTGCGGTTATGGTGCAGGCCGAATTGCCGCCCTTTGCCAAGCCCGGCCAGACCATTGACGTTACGGTCTCATCGATCAGTAACGCCACTAGCCTGCGCGGCGGCAGTTTGTTGATGGCGCCGCTCAAAGGGCCCGACGGTCAGGTTTACGCGCTCGCCCAGGGCAATTTGATCGTTGGCGGCTTCGGCGCCGCAGGCGCCGATGGTTCGCGCATAGTCGTCAATGTTCCCAGCGTTGGCCGTATTCCTTCCGGCGCTACCGTTGAGCGGGTGGTGCAAACCAACTTTGCCGACGGTCAGCCGATTGTGCTCAATCTCAATCGCGCCGATTTCACCACCGCCAATCGTGTGGCTCAAAGCATTAATGAAATGCTCGGTGGGGGTGTGGCGTTTGCGCAGGACGCGGTCTCGGTAGCCGTGCAGGCGCCGCAAGATCCTTCCCACCGCGTGGACTTCCTGTCGCTGCTCGAGAACATTGAAGTCGAGCCCGGCGAAGAGGCCGCCAAAGTGGTTATTAACTCTCGCACCGGCACCATCGTCGTGGGCAAGCATGTGACTGTATCGCCAGTGGCGATCACTCACGGCAGTCTCACCGTGGCGATCTCCGAGGACTACGCCGTATCTCAGCCGGCACCTTTCGGTGAAGGCGAAACCGTGGTGGTGCCCGACACTGACATTGAAATAAGCGAAGAAAACAATCCCATGTTCAAGTTTGCACCCGGCTCGACACTGGAAGATATTGTGCGGGCAGTTAACAACGTGGGAACCTCGCCCAGCGACTTGATGGCGATCCTGGAAGCGCTGAAACAATCCGGCGCCCTCAAAGCCCAACTGATGGTGATCTGATGCTCCCTATCGACAGCTCCAACAGCCGAATTCAACAAGCCCAGGACACGCATCTCAACGGCGAGGGCCTTGAATCACTCAAGGCTATGGGCCGCAATCGCGATCCCGAAGCCTTGCGGGAAGTGGCAAAGAAGTTTGAATCCATTTTTGTGCATCAAATGCTCAAGAACATGCGCGCCGCCAACGAGGTGTTCTCCGAAGATAACTTCCTGCACAGCAGCGAGACTCAGTTTCACCAGCAGATGCTCGACCAGCAGCTGTCGCTGGAACTGACCAATGGTCGCGGTCTGGGTCTGGCGGATGCCTTCTATCGGCAGATGATGGACGCGTATGGCAGCTACATACCCGAACAAGATTCCGAGCAGCAAGCGGTCGCCAATCCATTCGCCGTTGATTTCAAATACAGCGGCCAAGAACCAAACATTGAAAGCGCCTTGAATTCGCCAGTAGTTGGTGGAAAAGCTGGCGCTTCCGAATCGCCCGAAGCTTTTATGGCTGCGCTTAAACCCTACGCTGAAAAAGCCGCCGCCGAGTTGAATGTCAAACCCGACGTGCTACTGGCGCAAGTCGCGTTGGAAACCGGTTGGGGCAAGCACGTGATACACGATCAGAATGGCGGCAACAGCCATAACCTGTTCAACATCAAAGCCGATCAGCGCTGGCAGGGCGAGCGCATTCAAGTTTCGACTTTGGAATATCGTCAGGGTGTTGCGCAGCAGGAGCGGGCCGATTTTCGTCGCTATGACGATTACGCCCAGAGCTTTTCCGACTATGTAGAGTTTGTAAAAAATAGCCCGCGCTATCAGCAGGCATTGGAGGCTGGAGCTGACTCGGCAACTTATGCCGAAGAACTGCAGCGCGCCGGTTACGCTACCGACCCTGACTACGCCAACAAAATCAAACAGCTGTTAAACGCCGATCCGGTGCGCATGGCACTCGAAGAAAGCTCTTCGGTTGCTAGCCCGCCTAACGAAGCCTGACGAACTAAGCCTATAAGGTAAAGCATCATGTCTGGAGTACTCTCC
>CAZKCY010000364.1:0-3043 GCA_964551155.1 uncultured Marinimicrobium sp.
CACCACCGTCAAACCGATCACCAGGTCGCTGACGCCAAAACCCTGGGCGATTTCCACCGCGCCCCAGACCAGAATGCGCGAGCTGATAATCAGCAGCACCAGGCCGGTAATCAAGCGCAGTACCGCGCCGCCTATGGGTATGGGTTGGGCGTCCAGCTCCTGGGCCATTTCCGCGCCCAGCGGGTCGTCGCTTTTCTTCATGCCCTGCCAGATGCTCCAGCCCATAACCGCGGCGAACACCAACAGCAGTACCACCGCGTCCAGCCGGGTAATATGGCCGTCGATGAGTTGATAGGCCGCTATGGCGGTCACTACCGCCAGAATCGGCAGCTCCTTGCGCAGCACTTGGGAGTGCACGGCAATGGGGGCGATCAATGCGGTAATACCGAGAATCAAAGCGATGTTGGTAATATTAGAGCCGTAGGCGTTGCCCAGCGCCAGGCCGGGGTTGCCCTGACTGGCGGCCAGCGCCGAAACCACCATCTCGGGCGCCGAGGTGCCAAAGCCGACAATCACCATACCGATCAACAGCGGCGGCATACCGAAATGGCGCGCCGTGGCCGAGGCGCCTTCCACAAAACGGTCCGCGCTCCAAACCAGCAGCGCCAGACCAATAATCAGGGCAATAGAGGCAGTAATCATAGGGCAATCGTCACAAAGGGCTTAAAAATAAAGGGTAGTCGACGCTGGCAAGCGCGGGCGGGCAGTGATTCTATCCAAGTCCCCCGCTTCGGGCCAGTATCGTCGACCATATTCGGTGGGCCGCACAACGGCCGAGCAAAAAAAACCCGGGACAAGCCCGGGTTTTCACACACTCATAAGCATTTGCTTAGAAGCGGATAGCGGCACCGATGGTGAAGGCGTTGCCGAAATCGGTATCGGTGAATGACAGATTGCCACTCACTTCTTCGTTAAAGAACTTTTCAGTACGCAGGGTAAATGTATCGTTGCCATAAACATCGGCAAAACCCGCGCCGACGCTCCAGGTACGATCAAAATAGAAGTCGGCAAACATAGACAGGTAATCATCCATATCGCCGTCCTGATAGGTACCTTCCAGGTTCACGAAGTTGCCGCCGCCGAGGCTGGTGACGTACTTGGCGGACAAGTTGGCATCGTAACCATCTTCGCTGAACTCAGTAGTAACCCGCAGGCCATCGATGGGCGTCAGGCCCAAGGTCGCGTATACGGTGGTGTCATCGCTAGAGCCATTGTCAAAGTGGTTGATCCGGGCGCCAACATAAAACATGGTGTTAGGAACATAGAGTTCACCGCCCAGGACGAGGCTGTCGAAGTCGTCGTAGGCCGCGGCGTAAACGTTGGTAGAACGCTCCAGAAAGGCCGCCTCTCTAAGCGGGTGATTGCGAGTTTGCACGGGAGAGAGGTGCATCTCACCATGGATTCCGAAAGCACCATCGCCGTTTTCAAAGTCGGTGTACTGAGCGCTCAGTTCAGCCTGATAGTCCGCAACGGCAAAGCCAGAGGAAAGAGCGACAGCGGTGGCCAGTGCCAGGGATTTAAATTTCATGCGTGTTCCTTTAATTACTACAGAATTCCAATAAGGCGCATACCGAGCGGTATGCGCGACGCATACTAATAGGCCGAACCAGGTTTGTCACAGGTTATGTTCAGAAATGGTGCACAGATCAAGAATTTATCATGCCCAGTGGCGCTCAAAGCGACACTGGCCCCCGCAAAACGTTATCGAGGCCGTCGATGCAAGGCAAAATCAGACGAGATAGCTTTTACAGTTGGGCCTGTAGTTGATAGGCAAGCCAGTCAATCGCGCCCGAATACCAGCGCCGCTTCAACCACTGCTCCAGCGTGAGCTCTTCGCTGTGTTTCAAATCCTCGTCATAGGCTTCGAGGAGGGCATTGGCCACGGATTTATCCAATATGCCCACGCCCACCTCCTGGTTGAGCGCCAGCGAGCGCTCGTCGAAATTGGCCGAGCCGATATGGCTCCACTCACCGTCCACGATAATCACCTTCTGGTGCAAAAGCGTCTTCTGGTATTCATACAGGGTCACCCCAGCGCGCAGTAAATCGGCATACAGGCGGCAGCCGGCGCGGCGCACCACCGGGCTGTCGGTATTCTTGCCGGGTACCATTAACTTGACCGATACGCCCCGCTCGACCACCTCGGCCAGTACCCCCACAAACTCCCGGTCGGGCACAAAATAGGGGTTTTGGATAATCACTTCCTTTTGGGCGCTGGCGATAGCGGCGGTATAGAACAGCGCCACCGCCGAAGTGGCATCACCCGAGGCGCTGCTCACCACATGCGCCGATACCTCGCCACAGGGCTTCAAATCCGGAAAGCAGCCCTCGCCCATGGGCACATGGTTGGACTCTTCAATCCAGTTCTCCAGAAATACCGACTGCATCGAATGCGCCACCGGCCCCTCCAGGCGCACGCCGGTATCGCGAAAGTGCTTCGAGTCTTCGGCATTGCCCAGCCACTGCTTGGCAATGCCGTGGCCAAAGGTATAGCCAATGCGGCCATCCACAATCAGCAACTTGCGGTGGGTGCGGTGGTTCATCCGGCGAATATTCCACCAGCGCGGCTGGCAATACACCTCCAGCCGAACTCCGGCATCGCATAGGCGCTCGAGCTGCTTAGGGGTCGCCTTTTGCCCGCCCATGGCGTCGATCATTAGCCGAACCTTGATGCCCTCGCCGGCTTTACGGGTCAGCAGCTCCACCAGCCGCGTCTCTATCTCGCTGGCCTCCCAAACAAAAGACTCCAAGTGCACAGTGTGCCGCGCGGCCTCTATGTCCTCCGCCATAGCGTCAAACAGACTGCCATTCTGGTAAACCTTGGCCAAGTTGCCGGGGAATACATTGGCGCCACTGATGCCCGCCAGCGTCGTTAAACCCTCGGCAATCGGCGGCAGCGTTTCGTAATCCAGCACCACCCGAGACGTGCGCCGCCGGCGAGTCAGCAGAAACGTGAAAGTGGCGGCAAGAAAGCCGACCAGGGCGGCAATGAGGGTTGCGATTAGAATCATGAGCGCAAATGGTTAATAGAGTATGAATGCCT
>CAZKCY010000365.1:0-3033 GCA_964551155.1 uncultured Marinimicrobium sp.
CTTCGGAAAGCTCTCGGATTTTTAGGTAAGATAGCGGCCCTGTGTTTTTTGCCTTTGGCTGGTTGTCTTTTTTTGAGCAGTAGCTCTTTTACATTTGGGAGAATGATCTATGTTGGGACGCATTTTTATTGCTTTGCTGTTGCTGATCAGTTCGGTGGCCAAAGCCGCCGAAACCTTTGTATTCACCGCGATTCCTGATGAAGACGAATCCCGGCTTCTGGAGCGCTTTCAGGCGGTGGCCGATTATCTCGAAGAAGAGCTGAAAGTGGATGTACGTTTCGTGCCGGTAAAATCCTACGCGGCGGCGGTCAGTGCTTTTCGCAACGATCAGGTCCAATTGGCCTGGTTCGGTGGTCTGTCCGGCGTCCAGGCACGTCAACACGTACCCGGCTCCCAGGCTTTGGCGCAGGGCACCGAGGACGCCGAATTCGTTACTTATTTCATCGCCCACAAGGACACTGGTCTCGAAGCCGGTTCGGGCCTTTCCGATAAAATTCGCGACATGACTTTCACCTTTGGCTCCAAAGGTTCTACTTCCGGTCGCTTAATGCCCGAATACTATTTGCGCGAGAAATTTGACGCCGCGCCAGAAGAAATTTTTGCGCGCGTTGGCTTTAGCGGCGATCACAGCCGCACCGCGTCCTTGGTGGCATCCGGCGCCTACCAGTTGGGGGCACTTAATTACACCGTGTGGGAAAACGAAGTCGCGGCCGGCAATATCGACGTCGAAAGCGTCAATGTGATTTGGCAAACCCCGCCTTACCCCGACTATCAGTGGACCGTGCGCGGCGATGTCGATCAGCGTTTTGGCGAGGGTTTTACCGAGCGCCTGCGCCAAGCATTGTTGAATATGGACGATCCGTCCTTGTTAGCAAGCTTCCCTCGCTCCGGTTTTATTCCCGCCAGCAATGAAGACTACGCCATCATCCGCGACGTCGCCCAACAAATTGATTTGCTCGATTGATGTCAGCACTGGCGCTTACCAATGTGGTCGCCGATTACGGCGAACAGCGAGTTCTAGGCCCTTTGAGCCTGGAACTCATGGCGGGCCAGCGAGTGGCGTTGGTGGGCAAAAGCGGTGCGGGCAAATCCACGTTGCTGGGCATAATGCAACAGCGCTTCGAAGCGAGTGGCGTGGCACTTATGCCCCAGGATCTCGGTTTGGTACCTACTTTGAGCGTATTTCACAACGTATTCATTGGCGGCCTCGCCCGGCGCTCCACTTGGTATAACCTGGCAAGTCTAGTGCGTCCCTTTAGGCGCGATGTCAATGAAATTATGCCGCTCTTAGAGCAGCTGGGTATTGCCGACAAATGTTGGGAGCCTGCAGGGGAGCTATCTGGTGGGCAGCGTCAGAGGGTCGCCGCGGCGCGCTCCATATATCAGCGCGCCGAATTGCTTTTGGCCGATGAACCGGCTTCGGCGCTGGATGGGCCGCTGGCGGAAGTGGTTCTGGGGGCACTTACCGAGTATTACGCTACGGCTGTACTGGCTATGCACGACGTCGAGTTGGCGCTGCGCTTTACCGATCGGGTGATTGGTATCGCAAACGGAGCAATAGCGCTGGACGAACCTAGCAACCGCCTCAGCGCTCAAGATTTGTTGGTGCTCTATTGAGCTCCATCAAACAGCAATAGAATAGGATCTTTTCATGTGGCATTCGGCAACTGTGCGCACCAGCCTGGGCTTCGTTGCGCTGGCATTGGTGTGTTTGCTGTTTGCCGATTTCGAAATTAGCGCTCACGACCCCTGGAGGGAACTGGGGCGTTTGTTTATGGGTATGGTGCAGCCCAATTTCGACGCGGTCGATTTCCTGGGCACGGCGATATTGCGCACTCTGGCATTTGCGTTTGTCGGTGTGGGGCTTGGTGCTGCGGCCGGCCTGTTACTGGCGTTGGTGTTCGGCTCGCGTTTGGTTCGCACCTACTGCGCCCTCGTCCGGGCTATTCACGAACTCTTTTGGGCGCTGATTTTTCTGCAGTTTTTCGGCTTGCATCCACTTACCGGCGTGCTCGCCATTGCGATTCCCTATGCCGGCGTATTCGGCAAGGTCTATGCTGAAATTCTCGAAGAAAGTGATCCTTCCCCATCCAAGGTGGTACCCTCCGGAGCCAGCCGGGTTTCCGCTCTGGTCTTTACCCGTATCAGCCAGGCTTGGCCGCATTTAGTCAGTTACACCTCTTACCGTTTGGAATGCGGCTTACGCTCAAGCGCGGTGCTTGGCTTTGTCGGTATGCCGACTCTGGGTTTCTATTTGGAGTCGTCTTTCTCCCAAGGGCAATACGCTTCGGTAGGCGCTTTGCTGCTGCTTTTTTATGCCCTGATTGCCACCCTCAAGTTCTGGGTCAGGCCCAAGTTGGTACCTTTGTATTTGTTGGTGGCGCCTTTTTTACTGGGCAGCGGCCTGCCTATTCGCTGGGCCAATGTAACCCGTTTTTTTACCGAAGATATAATTCCCGCGCCGCTTCGACAGGGCGAGGGCCTTTCAGGCCTGTGGCCCTGGTTAAACGAATTGTTGGTCCACCAGGCGTTGCCGGGGATTTGGAATACCTTGATATTGACGCAGATTGCTCTGGTGGCCACTGGCGTTCTGACCTTGCTACTTTATCCCTTGGTGTCGGAACACTTCACCAACCGCTGGAGCCGACCTCTAGGACATACCTTACTGGTGGTCTTGCGCTCAACCCCAGAGTACTTGCTGGCTTTTATTTTGCTGCAATTATGGGGCCCCTCCATGCTTCCCGCGGTGGTGGCGCTCGCGATTCACAACGGCGGAATCATTGCTTATCTGATTGGCCGGCGCAGCAACGAGGAGCAATTGCGCGCAGGTGCTCCAAAGGGAATAGAGCGCTACGCTTATGAAATCACCCCGCGCATTTACGGGCCCTTTCTGGCGTTTCTGTTTTACCGCTGGGAAATCATTATGCGCGAAACGGCTATCCTGGGTATTCTCGGCATCGCAACCCTCGGCTTTTACGTCGATAGCGCCATTCAGGAAATCCGTTTTGACCGCGCGGTAGTACTGATTCTGAT
>CAZKCY010000366.1:0-2344 GCA_964551155.1 uncultured Marinimicrobium sp.
CAATCTCCACCGAGACTGATGCTCTTGCGCCACTTATACTCGACTAATGCCGCTCGGCACCCAATTGCCATTTCAGGACAAAAGACCGCACATACTGCAGGCTTTCAAACTCTATCCAATAAGGACAATGACGATGAGCGATGTAAGCAAAACGATACCTTGGTTTCGCCGGCTGCTGGCCTTGGCAGCCCTGACTATGATCGGGAGCCTGGCGCAGGCTCAGGAACAAACAGAGCCCTCCGAAGCGATCGACAGCTTGGAAAAGCTTCAGAAGCGGGTTCAGGAAATTCACCAAGCGACCGGCACGGCGGCCCTGGGAGTAGCGCTAGTGGAGAATGGGGAGCTGGTGTGGCTGGACGCTTTGGGCCAGGC
This sequence comes from uncultured Marinimicrobium sp., assembly GCA_964551155.1. GTDB lineage: Bacteria > Pseudomonadota > Gammaproteobacteria > Pseudomonadales > Cellvibrionaceae > CAZKCY01. Next base: position 373 of record CAZKCY010000366.1, read on the forward strand.
CAATATCGAGGGGCAAATCCCCGCTACGCCCGAAACCCTGTTTCGCATCGGCTCGACGTCCAAGATGTTTATCGCCCTGGCGGCGATGAAATTGGCCGAAGAAGGCAAGCTGGATCTGAACACACCGCTCAGGCAACTGGCGCCGGAAATTGAATTCGAAAACCACTGGGAAGATGAACACCCGGTGCGCTTGGTCCATCTGCTGGAGCACACCACCGGTTGGCACGACATGCGCTTTGTGGAGTACGCCCACAACCAGCCGGAGCCGATCGATCTGCGCGAGGCGCTGAGCCTGTACCCCGAATCGCGGCAGTCCCGTTGGATTCCGGGCACGCGCATGGCCTACTGCAATACCGGCATGGGCGTGGCGGCTTACATCGTGGAGAAAGTGGCCGGTGTGCCCTTTGAGGCCTATGTGCAAGAACACTTTTTTGAACCGCTGGGCATGACCAGCGCCACGTATTTCAAACCAGAAAATTTTGAGCAAAGCGCCGCCCAAGCCTATATCGGAACAGAGCGCCAGGACTATTGGCATATCATGTACCGGCCGGCCGGCTCGCTTAATGCGTCGCCCCGAGAGCTGGCCCAGCTGCTGCAGTTTTTCCTTGCGCGCGGACAAGCCGACAGCAGACAGATATTGCCGGAAACTGCCATTGATCGAATGGAAACCCCGCATACGACGCTTGGCAACAAGCACGGAATTACCGCCGGCTACGGTCTGGCCAACTACAGCAGCGGCTTCAAGGACTACGGCGTGGCATTTCATGGCCACAACGGCGGGATGGTCGGCGCCTTTTCCGATTTCGCCTATGCGCCCCAATTGAACTCGGGTTATGCCCTGGTCACCACCGGCACCCCCGTGGGAATATCCCAAATTGCCGAAGCGCTGCGAGCCTATTTGACACGAAATTTGGCCAAACCGATGATCGAACTGCAGGCTCTGCCGCAAGCTTTTCAGGCTGTCGACGGTGTCTACAAGCAGATTAACCCGAGACAGCAACGCATGACGTTTTTGCCGGCATTTTTCAGCGCCATGCGCATCGAAAACGACGGCACCCAACTGCATCGTTTTCCGGTGATCGGCGGCTGGGAAGCGCCGAGCAACGACTACGCCATTGCCGATAATCTGCTGGTCGACCGCTGGACCGGTCTGCCTTCGATTGCGCTGGTCGAAGACCCCCTCGCCGGCGAAGCCATCCAGGTCAGCGGCGACCTCTATCAGGAAACCTCAGAGGCGTTGGTATGGGGGGAGCTGTTGTTTTTGGGTGCCGTGTTTCTGTTCAGTGCTTTCGCAGCTGTTTACGCTTTACTATGGTTGCCGTTCAACCTTCGTCGCGAACGATTTGCTCGCGCCTCGGTAAGGCTGGCCCTGTGGCCCACCCTGGCAAGCTTGCTGTTGATGGCCATAACACTGCGCACGGCCTTTATCGGCATGGACTTCACGGCACTGACAGCCTGGTCTGAGTTATCGATCACGCTGTTTATACTCACCCTTGGCTACGGTCTTGTCTCTGTCTGGAGTGCTGTCACTCTGTTCCGCCTTAAAGGGGAGCCGATCCGACGCAGAATCCGTTTTCCCGCTAGCCTAATGACGTTGCTGCATCTGGCCATGACCATTTATCTGGCCAGCTACGGCATGATTGGCATTCAAATCTGGACTTGGTAGACAGTCAATGACCCGCTACTTTTTTCCCCGCGACCGAACCTTTTGGCTGTATCACTGCTCGGTGTTGCTGCTGACTTGTGTCATTCAAGGTTTCTCGATCTGGGCCTGGCGTGACCAGCAACTGTTCAACCTGGTGGGCAGCCTGCTCTGGCTGGTGCTCTACACTTTAGGGGTATTAACGTTTCGGTTCCACTACCGGCGCTACAACTGGCAGCGTTTTAATATGGCGCGGCTCATCGTGCTGGTATTGATCTACGGCCTCGGTGTTGCCCTTTTTGTCACTCTGGCAATGCTTGGTTTGACTCT
>CAZKCY010000366.1:2354-3014 GCA_964551155.1 uncultured Marinimicrobium sp.
ACTCTGCCATTGTTTTGGGAGCAACTGTTCAGTCCCGAAATGCTGGAAAAACACAATACCAGTATCCAAGAGCAGCTCTCAATGCTTTTGATCGGCAATGTGTTTTCCACCCATTTGTTTGTCAGCGCCTGGGCGTTTATTTACATCAGTGTGACCACCGGCCGGCGAGTGCGGGAAGCGGAACTCACCAACCTAAAACTCGAGAACAGCTTAAAAGAAGCTCGATTGATGGGCTTGACCAGCCAGCTGAACCCGCACTTTCTGTTCAATAGTTTGAACAATATTCGCTTTATGATTCACGAAAATCCGGTTCACGCGGACAAGACTATAACAGCGCTTTCGGAAATCCTGCGTTACTCTCTGGAATCGGGCCGCAAGGATAAGGTGCCGCTGGATCAGGAACTCGAAATTGTTCGTCGCTATTTGGACGTTGTAGCGCTGCAGCTGGAAAACCGATTACAGTTCCAACTGACCATACCGGAAGCTCTCCATCGATGCCTGATTCCGCCTATGACTTTGCAAATGCTAATGGAGAACGCCATCAAACATGGTGCAGAAAACCGAAAGGCGGTCAGTGAACTGCGGCTCGAAGGCGAAGACCTGGGCAGCTCACTGCGCTTGACGCTGCGCAACCCCGTGCCTTACCGAGCCTGTGACTCA
>CAZKCY010000367.1:0-3005 GCA_964551155.1 uncultured Marinimicrobium sp.
CCAAGGCCGCGGACGGTAATGTTACGACCCTCACCGCCTTCACGAGTAATCGCAACACCGGGCTGGCGCTGCAAAGACTCTGCAAGGTTCAGGTCCGGCATCTTACCCACATCTTCTGCGATGATAACGTTAACGCTGTTCGCAGAATTCCGCTTGACCTCGAGAGCTTCTTTTTGAGAGGCCCGAAAGCCGGTTACTACTACTTCTTCTAGCATTCCTTCATCGTAGGTTTCATCTTGAGCGTAGGCACTGGTCGCTGTCGCCAGAGCTACGGCCAGAACGAGCGGTTTAACTTTAGGAGTATTCATTATTGTGTCCCCATTTCCATTGTTTTGAAGTAAGCAAAGCTTGGTACATTGACCACTTTGGTCTGATGACCATCGGATAGTCGCACAAAGTGGTAGACCAATCAATACTTTTTGCATTACCAATTTTTGCGCCAAAAAATATTTTTTAGGGGCAATCGGTGCAAACGGAAGATTTTAAGGGAAGGTGGTTTTATATATGAAACAAAACGCTTATCTGAAAATATCTCAACCCAAATGGATCGGAGGCGGGGCAGATCTGAACCAGATCCAAAAAACTGGTCGGACCACATTGGCGTAGTCCGACCGTCTGTGGTTTAAAGCTTAAAGGCGCGGCCGTTTATTTGTACCTTGTGTACTACTAGATCCTCGACATTCTCTATGATGCCCGGCTCTCCAGCATCGTGGAATTCGCAGTTAATTAGCCGCAGATCTTGAATCGGAGCTCGATCAAACCCTCTGATTTGGAAGACTCTGTTGGCTTGCTCGCAAATCAGGTCGCGGATCTCGATATGCCGCACGGTAGGGTCGAATTGCCCCGCATCGCCTTCCTCGTAGAAAAAGTTGATGACTATGGCGTCTTTGACGGTGCCGATAGTGCAGTCGCGCATATAGAGGTGCTCCAGCAGACCGCCTCGAATTGAGTTGGTTTTGATGCGAAAGCCCCGCTCAAGGTCGGGGCTGCTCATGGAGTTGTTTTCGGCAAAAACGTAGCGCACCCCGCCGGATATTTCGCTGCCAATGACGACGCCGCCATGGCCCGCGCGCATCTTGCAGTTGCGAATCACGACATTTTCGGTGGGGGTGTTGACCCGCCGGCCATCGGCATTGCGGCCCGATTTAATGGCGATGCAGTCGTCGCCGGTATCAAAATAACACCCCTCAATGACCACGTTGCGGCAGCTTTCCGGGTCACAGCCATCCGAATTGGGCCCCAGGCTCTCCAATGTGACCTTGCGCACCGTTACGTTTTCGCACAGCACCGGGTTCAGCAGCCAAAAAGGCGCGTTGATAACTTTTACCCCCTCAATCAAGACATTGCGACAGCGGTAGGGCTGCACAAACGGCGGGCGAAGATAGTGGCCCTCGCCGTAGACACGCCCCTCTGGCGGAACGCCGGCATCCGCGTCGGCAAAAAGGGCTGCACGCGTCGCGTCCTGGCTGGGGTAGCCAGATACGCCCCACTCTTTGTTGCCTTTCCATGGCCACCAGGTGGTTTCGTTGGCGCGACCATCCAAAGTGCCCTCGCCGGTGAGCGCAATGTTTTCTTGTTCAAAGGCGTAAATGAGGGGCGAAAAGCCCATGTATTCGACGCCTTCCCAGCGAGTAAAGACCTCGGGTAGATAGCGCTGGGGATCAGTATAAAAGGCCACAACGGAGCCTTTTTGCAGATGTAGGTTGACGTTTGATTTGAGATGGATAGGGCCGGTTCGAAACACGCCTTCGGGAACCAAAACCCGCCCTCCGCCGGCCTCATGGCAGCGGTTAATGGCGGCGGCGAAAGCATCGGTAGAGTCTGTTTGATCGTCACCGACAGCGCCAAACTGGGTGATCGGAAAATCGCGGTCTGGAAATTCGGGAACTTTGGTATCGGCTAGAATCTGCTCCACCAGATGCCAAGGGGCGGAAGAGGGAGCGGAACCTTGCGGTTTGGAGGGCTGGGCGGCGCAGCTTACTAGCGGCGCCGCCGCCAGGCCTTTGATAAGAGCGCGTCGAGAGATATTGGTCATGAGGGAACCTCGCCATAGTGACTTTATTGGAGTTTGTATGGAGAGGTTAACCCAAAAGCCCGCTTTTTGGTATTACCAAAAGGCGGGATTTTGCCTGGCAGGATATCTTTCAGTGGTACTATTCTAGTCGAGCAGATTGAAACGCTCGCGATCTTGCCGAATTCCGCGCCGGGCCTGCTCGACGGCTTCCGCCTCGGTGGCATCCAGCAGCTGCTGAATAACCCGGGTCAAATGCTCGCGCATGGCGGCGCGGGCGGCCTTGGGGTTGCGGTTTTCGAGAGCCTCGAGAATCGCTTTGTGCTCTTCGATGCGGGGCCGAGAGCCGGCTTGGCGCACCTTTTCTAGGATTCGGGCGGAAACCGGTGAGCTGTTGCGCAGCTCCCACAAGTGGCTGCATACCGACACTATGGCGTCATTGCCGGTGGCTTCAGCGATGATCAGATGAAATTGCTCATCGGCTTCTTCGTGCGCCGGCTCGCCCTCGTTTTCGGTAATCATGTTGTTGAGCGCTTCGCGCAGCAGCGCCAGCTCTTCATCGGTGATCTTTTTGGCGGCCAGTTCAGCGGCTTCGCCTTCAAACAGAATGCGCGCCTCGAGAATATCGAACGGCCCTACGTCCAGGTCGCTGCTGGCCAGCTTTTCGGCCTCGCCTTTGCAAATGTAGACGCCGGAGCCGCCTCTTACCTCAACGAAGCCGGCAAGCTCCAAAGCGATAATGGCTTCGCGGATGGTGGGTCGGCTGACCTCAAAACGTTCCGCCAGTTTGCGCTCGGCCGGCAATCGGGCGCCAGGGGGGTATTCTCCCGAGCTGATGACCGCCGCGAGTTGTTCTGCCACGCGCTGATAGAGACGTCCGCCAGCGAGTTTGCGGGTATTCAAGGAAAGGTTCATGACAATAAAGCGCCAGAGTGAATTGAATTCGCGTCAGTTTAGCAATTTCGGTCTTTCCTCTCAAGCCAATAAGCTGAGT
>CAZKCY010000368.1:0-2993 GCA_964551155.1 uncultured Marinimicrobium sp.
GTGCTTTCATGAGGGTCCCGCTCGAAGACGGAAAATACGAATGCATGAGATTGGGCTTAAGTCAGGCAGACTTTGCTGCCGCCCCCCTTAGCTACGGACGCAAGTAAAAGTGCAGGACACTAAGGGATGTGCCAATATGTGCCTAAACTACTTAAAGCTATTTAGCGAAATTTTGTACAAATTATAAACAGCCGTGCTATCTCAGCTCTGAAGAATGACCCAAGTCGTGACACCAAATCATGTTGAAATTTTATAAAAAAGCTCTATTGGCCCTGTTGGGATTACTGCTGGTGAGCGCGCTTGCGGCATACTTGTGCCTGGAGCGGACCTTTCTGCGGGTGGCACTGCTGCCTTCTGATGAGAGTGAGTTGCACTGGCAAGCGGAGCCCAGGACGGATGTCTATCAGGGGGGCGATTCCAGGGTCGAAGTCCATGATGAGAATTACAGTCTGGATTTCGAGCTGTTGGTCTCGTCGAAGGCCGAATATCCTCACGCCGCGCTGGCGCTGGTTTTCAAGGACGCGGATGGCCAGCCGACCGAGGTTGACTTGTCTTCCTACGACACCCTGACCTTTAAGGTAAAATGCTCGCCACCCAATGTTCTGGCGTTTACTGCATTTACCTTTGATGAGCAAATATCGCAGCCCGGCGATTTGCTGACCTACCGTTCGCCCAACACCTATTTTTCTTGCAATGAGCGCTGGAGCGATGCGGCGCTGGATTTAACCCGACTTGAAATACCCCAGTGGTGGCTGGATAGATTCCAGCTTGAGCTGTCGATGAATGATTATCGACTCAATCGAGTACCCTCGATTCAGTTTGGCTCGACTTTCCAAAGCCCCCAGGAAGTGGCCGCGCGAGTCCAGATAAACGAGCTTCAGCTCAATGGTCGCGATTGGCGCTATTTGTACTTGCTGGGCGCCTTTCTGGTTGCAATTTGGACAGCGTTTGGCGTTTGGTTATTCCGCCAGCATACCCATGCCCTGATCGACGATCTGCGCGAAAAAATCCAAAAAGACAGACCTTTGGTGGCTTATCAACAACTTTCGGTAGAGCCGCAACACGACCGCGACAAAGGCGCCATTTTGCGCTTTTTAGCCACAGAATATGCCAACCCCGAGCTCAATCTGGAGACCATGGTAACGGCCATAGGAGTAAGCCGTACCAAAATTAATGACATTCTAAAATCTGAGCTGGGATTTACCTTTACAGGCTACTTGAACAAGCTACGCCTGACCGAAGCCGCCAGGCTATTGGCCGAGAAGAGCGAGGCCAGTATTGCCGAAATAGCCTACGCCGTCGGCTACAAGAACGTGTCCTACTTCAATAAGCTTTTCAAAGAAGAGTACGGATGCACCCCCAAAACATTTAGAGATATCTATCAAGAAGACCGACCTGATAGCCAATAATGGCGCCAGCATGCTAGCAGCCCTCTTCCTCTCTCAGCCCTAAAACTTCAATTTTTGGAAAAAAAGCTTCAACTTTTCTCTTGGTAATAAGCTTTTTAGGAAAAGCGTTACCCCTTGCACCCATGGATTCGATAGGTTGTTTCTGCCCAATATCAGAAGTCTCGAGTGTCAGGTCCTCAAAGGCCTGACTTGAGAACAAGCACATCCTCCGAATTGAAGGTGTAACGATAATGATCAATAAATTTTTCGCCTGTGCCGCCATGGTGTTATTGCTGTCAGCCTGCGGTAGCGGCGGAGGTGGCAGCACTGCACCCAGCAGTTCTGCGCCGTCCAGCTCCTCATCCAGCAGTTCTTCGGAGTCGTCGTCATCGGTCTCTTCGTCTTCCTCGTCCGAATCGTCGTCTTCATCGACCGCGGGCTTTCCGAGTTATAACACCCAACCGCTGCCGGCCGACAACACTGGTATGGAAAGCACCGCTACTGAGATAGCCGGAGAGATGGAAATCGGCCTCAATATTGGCAATACCCTCGAGGCCTGGGGCGGAAGATCAGAAACTTATTGGGGCAACCCGGTGATTACCGAAGAATTCGTCGCCTTTGCCAAGCAGTCGGGGTTCAACACTATCCGGCTGCCGGTTTCCTGGGATCAATACGCCGATCAAGAGACGGCGGAAATCGAACAAGAGTGGCTCGACAGAGTAAAAGAGGTCGTGCAGTACTGCATTGATCAGGACCTATACGTTTTGGTGAACATCCACTGGGACGGCGGCTGGCTGGAAGAAAATGTGACCCCGGTGGACCAAGCTCAGGTAAATGCCCGGCAAAAAGCCTACTGGGAGCAAATAGCTACCCAGTTGCGAGATTTTGACGAGCGCCTTATGTTCGCCAGCGCCAATGAACCACATGCTGACAATGCCGAACAAATGGCAGTACTGCTCTCCTACCACCAAACCTTCGTAGATACCGTTAGGGCCACTGGCGGAAAGAACGCCTACCGGATTTTGGTGGTTCAGGGCCCGCGAACGGATATCGAAACCACCTACGACTTAATGCACAGCTTGCCCGTGGATACCGTGCCGGAGCGAATGATGGCGGAGGTTCATTTTTACAGCCCCTACAATTTCGCCCTCATGGAGCAGGATGAATCCTGGGGCAACCGATTCTTTTACTGGGGCGAGGGGTTTCATTCCGAAACAGATACCGAACACAACGCCACTTGGGGCGAGGAAGACTACGTAGATGCCACATTCAATTTGGTAAAAACCCAGTTCGCCGACCAGGGCATACCGGTTATTTTGGGCGAATATGGAGCTATGACGCGCACTCATTTGACCGGTGAAAACCTGGAGCTGCATCTGGCCAGCCGAGCCTATTACCTCAAAACCATTACCGAGCGCGCTATGGCCTACGGCATGGTGCCCATGTTTTGGGACACCGGCAGCCTACTCGATCGGGACGATTACACCGTGCTGGATCAGCAGGGATTGAATGCACTTATGGAAGGAGCGGCGGTTAACCCGCCGTACTGGCAAAACCAGGATTAACAAAGCCCGGGAGTTTGGCGGTCAATCCCTAGTCGTCCAA
>CAZKCY010000369.1:0-2986 GCA_964551155.1 uncultured Marinimicrobium sp.
GCACACCTTAGAGCACTTTCTCCTCGGTGGTTTCGGTGTCGGGTAGACCTTTCTCGAACCTTCGCTTCAGGGATGAAGCGTTGGTGCTACATGGATGTATTTACGCGTTTCGAGAAAGGTCTACCCGACAGCGGAACCGGGCTTGCTACAGGCTCCACCTCATCACCGCAAAAGTAGCTGCCCAAGAAATCTCCTAGTGTTAAGCTGACCCAAACTCCCGCTCCAGCGTCTCCATCAACAACTCCACCTTGGCAACACTCTCCTTATACTCCTGCTCCGGCTCCGAATCGGCCACAATTCCGCCGCCACCCCAGCAATGAATCTTGCCTCGATCACACACCAGCGTCCGGATTGCAATATTGGTATCCATATTCCCGTCCGCACTGATATAACCCAGACTGCCGCAGTATACCGAACGCCGGCACAGCTCCAGCTCCTCAATAATCTCCATCGCCCGAATCTTGGGGGCGCCGGTAATCGAGCCCCCGGGGAAACAGCCTGCCAGCAAATCCACCGCATCGGCAGGGGGCTCCAGCTGACCCACCACCGTGCTCACCAAATGATGCACATTGGCAAAACTTTGTAGCTCAAACAGCTTGGGCACCGACACATGACTGCAGGTTTTGCTCAGATCGTTGCGCAGCAGATCCACAATCATCAGATTTTCAGCTCTATCCTTTAGGCTCATCGAGAGCTTATGGGCGTTTTCCTTATCCTCCGCCTCGGTGGTGCCGCGTCTGATGGTGCCCTTGATGGGTTTGGCCTCGGCGCGCTTGCCCTGCAGCTGAACGAAGCGCTCGGGCGAGAAGCTCATGACCGCGCCTTCTTCCAGCGGTATATAGCCCGAGAAAGGCGAGGGCAGCGCCTGGCGTAAAGCCAGGTAGGCAGTGAGTGGATCGCCAATGTAATCCGCGCTGAATCGCTGGGCATAATTGACCTGATAACAGTCTCCGGCACGAATGTAGCTTTGGATAAACGCCATCCGCTTGGCGTATTCGTTGACATCAAGTTCGCCCTGGAAGCTATTGATTTCAAAAGGGATAATCGATTTATCTAGAATTGACTTTAAGTTCTCGGGTTGCAACAACCGAGACACTTCATCAACTTCGTGGCCGGGGCGCGACACCAGCCAAGCGAGTTTCAGTTGGTGGTCCTGAATCAGCGCCCAGGGGTAGATGCCCACACACATATCGGGTAGAGCTATGTCGGCTCGGGCCCGGTTCGGCAGTTGCTCCAGCCGCCTTCCCAAGTCGTAGCCAAAATACCCGAGGGCGCCGGTGGCAAAAGGCAGTTCCGCCACTGGCTCCAAAGCCTCGGGCAGGTGCGCCTGCAACAAATCAAAAGGGTTTTCTCGGAAGCTTTGGCGCTTGCCCTCGGCATCTTCGATTTCGGTGACCTGGCCGCGGGTAATCAGGCGTTTTTCCGGTGCCGCAGCGATTATGTCGTAGCGCCCGTACTGGCTGCCGTGGCGGGCGCTGTCCAGCCAGACAGGGTCGGGCAGATGGGCTATGGCCCGGAATAAGACCGCGCTGTCGGCCTGGTAGGGAATCACCTGAATTTCGGGTTTGGCTGGCATGGGCGAGACAAATTTGTTGCTGGATGTAGGGCGTCATTCTAGCAGGAAAGCCGGAGGTGCCGGCAGGCCGCAAAAGCGCATGCAAAGTTGGCCTTAAAGCCCTACAATGCCGCCTTCTGTAAGCGCCTGTAAAGTATTCGAGTTTATCTTTATGAATAACAGCCCCACCGTCGGTTTCGTCAGCCTGGGATGCCCCAAAAACCTTGTGGATTCCGAGCGAATTCTCACACAGTTGCGCACCGAGGGTTACCAGGTGGTACCCAGTTACAACGACGCCGACATGGTGATCGTCAATACCTGCGGCTTTATCGACAGCGCAGTGGAGGAGTCTCTGAGTACCATCGGCGAGGCGCTGAAAGAGAACGGCAAGGTTATCGTCACCGGCTGTCTGGGGGCCAAAGAAGACGATATACGTCAAGTGCATCCGCAAGTGCTGGGAATTACCGGTCCGCACGCCTACGAGGCAGTGCTCGAGCATGTGCATCAGCACCTGCCGCCCAAGGCCGATCACAACCCATTTATTGACCTGGTTCCGGCTCAGGGTATTAAGCTGACGCCGCGCCACTACGCCTACCTGAAGATTTCCGAGGGCTGTAACCACAGCTGCAGCTTCTGCATTATCCCCGATATGCGCGGCAAGTTGGTCAGCCGGCCCATCGGTCAGGTGATGAACGAGGCCGAGCGGCTGGTTAAAGCCGGCGTCAAGGAGTTGCTGGTGATTTCCCAGGATACCTCGGCCTATGGCGTAGATATCAAATACCGCACCGACTTCTGGGATGGCCGGCCGCTGAAGACCAATATGCATCAGCTGTGCAGCGCTCTGGGCGAATTGGGGGTTTGGGTGCGCCTACACTATGTTTACCCCTATCCCCATGTGGACGACATTATTCCGCTGATGGCCGAAGGCAAGATTCTGCCTTATTTGGACATTCCGTTTCAGCACGCCAGCCCCAAGCTGCTGCGCAAGATGCGCCGCCCCGGCCAGGTTGAGAAAACCCTGGAGCGAATCCAGAACTGGCGCCGCCAGGTACCCGACCTGACCATCCGCTCGACCTTTATTGTTGGCTTCCCCGGCGAAACCGAGGAAGACTTTCAGATGTTGCTGGATTTTCTGGAACAAGCCCAACTGGACCGGGTCGGTTGTTTCCAGTATTCGCCGGTAGAAGGCGCGGCCGCCAATGAACTCCCGGACCCGGTGCCCGACGCCATCAAGCAGGAGCGCTACGACCGTTTTATGCAGGTGCAGCAGAAGATCTCAGCGAACCGTTTGCAGCAGAAAATTGGCCGCACTCTTCAGGTATTGATCGACGAAGTGGACGAGGAGGGCGCTATTGGGCGCAGCTACGCCGACGCGCCGGAGATTGACGGCTTGGTGTATCTCAACGGCGAGCAGTCGCTAAAAGCCGGCGA
>CAZKCY010000370.1:0-2984 GCA_964551155.1 uncultured Marinimicrobium sp.
AATTATCGCCATCGCCCAGCAGAGCGGCGCCCAGGCGATTCACCCCGGCTACGGTTTTCTGAGTGAAAATGCCGATTTTGTACGCCAGTGCGAAACTGCCGGCCTGATATTTATCGGCCCGCAGCCGGAGCAAATGTTGAAGTTTGGCCTCAAGCACAAAGCCCGCGAGCTGGCCAAGGCTGCCGGCGTGCCGCTCCTGCCCGGCACCGACTTACTCACCGATTTGTCTTCGGCGCGCCAAGCCGCGAGCGAAATCGGCTATCCGGTGATGCTCAAAACCACCGCCGGCGGCGGCGGCATAGGCATGCAGCTGTGCCATAGCGAGGCCGAGCTCAGCGCCGCTTTCGATAGCGTCAAACGCATGGGCGCCAACAACTTTGCCGACGATGGCGTATTTCTGGAAAAATTTATTGCCCGCGCTCGACACATAGAAGTGCAGGGCTTTGGCGATGGCAAAGGCAAAGCACTAGCGCTGGGCGAACGGGACTGCTCAAGCCAAAGGCGTAATCAGAAAGTGGTGGAGGAATGCCCAGCGCCAAACTTACCTGAGCCTTTGCGCCAACAAATGTTGGCTACCGCTGAGCAACTGCTGGCTCAAAGCCAATACCGCAACGCCGGTACCGTGGAATATATTTACGATCAAGACGACCAAGCCTTTTACTTTCTCGAGGTCAACACCCGCTTGCAAGTGGAACACGGAGTCACCGAAGAAGTCTGGGGCGTCGATCTGGTGGCGTGGATGCTGCGCCAAGCCGCCGGCGAACTGGAAGATCTGGATCAGCTGCGCACTGGGCTAAAGCCCCGGGGCCATGCGATACAAGTTCGGGTTTATGCCGAAGACCCGGCCAATAATTTCCAACCCTGTGCCGGCCTGTTGTCGCAGGCGGAATGGCCCGAGCAACAACAAGGCCTGCGCATAGATCACTGGGTTGAATCGGGTATAGAAGTGCCGGCGTTTTTCGATCCAATGTTGGCCAAGGTCATAGTGCACGGCCAAGATCGGGGCAGCGCTCTGCACAAACTGGAAGCCAGTTTGGCCCAAAGTCGGCTCTACGGTATCGAAACCAATATCGGCTATTTGCGCGAGTTACTGCGCGATCCCGTGCTGCGCGACGCGCGCATGACCACTCGCTACTTGAATGAATTCGCCTACCAACCGAGCCGCATCGAAGTGCTCCAGGGCGGCACTCAAACTACTCTGCAAGATTATCCAGGGCGCAGCGGCTACTGGCATGTGGGCGTACCGCCCTCGGGCCCTTTTGACAACTACGCCTTTCGCCTGGGCAACCGCCTTCTGGGCAATGACGAAGCCGCCGCCGGTCTGGAAATAACCTTGCAAGGACCGCGCTTGCAATTCACTGGGACGACCCAGATTGCAGTTACCGGCGCCGAGATAGAAGCGCACCTGGATGGCGAGCTAGTTCCCTTGTGGCAAAGCGTCACGGTCCAGGCTGGCCAACAACTCGAGCTGGGCCGAATAAAAGATAAAGGCGCGCGCGCCTATCTGTGCGTGGCCGGTGGCATTCTGTGTCCGGATTACCTGGGCGCCAAAGCCACTTTCACCCTAGGCCAGTTCGGCGGCCACAATGGTAGAGCTTTGAGAGCTGGGGATACCTTAGCGCTGCGGCAAATCCCCGTGCCGACGGCGGAGCTAGTTCTGCCGCCGGCACTCAAACCCGAGATCGGCAACCACTGGCAACTGCGGGTTATTTATGGCCCCCACGGCGCGCCGGATTTTTTTACCGAGCGCGACATAGAGACATTTTTTAATCACGCCTGGGAAGTGCATTACAACTCCAGCCGCACCGGCATTCGGCTGATCGGCCCCAAACCCCAATGGGCGCGCGAATCCGGCGGCGAAGCGGGCATGCATCCTTCGAACATTCACGACAACGCCTACGCCTTTGGCACCGTGGATTTTACCGGCGATATGCCCGTGATCCTCGGCCCCGACGGCCCTTCGCTGGGCGGCTTTGTCTGCCCTGCCACGGTGATCACCGCCGACTTGTGGAAGCTCGGCCAATTGCGCGCCGGCGATACCTTAAATTTCGTTCCGGTAACTATCGAAGACGCTGTACAACTGGAAGCCGAACGCGAAACGTTGCTAAAGCAGTTGCCCTCAAAGCCCGAACCTTATGCGCCAAAAACGCTCAATAGCGCTGAGCTTCCCAGTCCGATCAGGGCCAAGCTGGATGCCGAGCAGTACGGCGAACAAATTATCTATCGCGCCGCCGGCGATCACTTTTTACTGGTGGAATACGGCGCGCTCGAGCTGGATATCAAACTTCGTTTTCGTGCTCATGCGCTGATGCAGTGGCTCGAGCAAAACCCGCTGCCGGGGCTGCGCGAATTGACGCCGGGCGTGCGCTCATTGCAGCTGCACTACGACAGCCAGCAACTTTCGATCGATGACTTGATTGCCCACTTGCAAACCGGCGAAGCGGAACTGTCCGGAAAACTAACCGAGCTCAGTTTGCCTTCGCGCATAGTGCATTTGCCGCTGAGCTGGGACGATGAAGCCTGTCAGTTGGCGATTGAAAAATACATGCAGTCGGTGCGCGAAAAAGCGCCCTGGTGTCCGAGCAACCTGGAATTTATTCGGCGCATCAATGGCCTGGAAAGTATCGACGAAGTAAAGAAGATTGTCTTCGAAGCCTCCTACCTGGTGATGGGTCTTGGGGATGTTTACTTGGGCGCGCCTCTGGCGACACCCACCGATCCGCGCCATCGTCTAGTTACTACCAAGTACAACCCAGCGCGCACCTGGACCGCGGAAAACTCAGTCGGTATCGGCGGCGCCTATTTGTGCGTTTACGGAATGGAAGGCCCCGGCGGCTATCAATTTGTCGGGCGGACCTCGCAGGTGTGGAACCGCTACCGAAAGACGGCCGAGTTCGAGCAGCCCTGGCTGCTGCGCTATTTCGACCAGATACGCTTCTATGAAGTCAGCGGCGAAGAACTCAAGCAGATTCGACGCGACTTTC
>CAZKCY010000371.1:0-2970 GCA_964551155.1 uncultured Marinimicrobium sp.
GTGACCCAGAAGGGTTCGCTGGTGGATTCCGAGCGGCTGCGCTTTGACTTCTCCCACTTCGAGCCGGTTAAGCCCGAAGAACTCAAATTGATAGAAACTCTGGTCAACGACCAGATTCGCGCCAACAGCGCCGTGGAAACCGAACTCTGCGATATGGAGTCCGCCAAAGAAAAAGGCGCCATGGCGCTATTTGGCGAGAAATACGGCGACACCGTGCGGGTGCTGAGCATGGGCGATGGTTTTTCGGTGGAGCTCTGCGGCGGCACCCATGTGCAGCGTACCGGCGATATTGGCTTGCTGCGGATCGTTTCCGAAGCGGGGATCGCCTCGGGCGTGCGCCGTATTGAGGCAGTGACCGGCGCCAAAGCGTTGGCGGTGTTCGACGAGCTCGATACGCTGGTGGACGAAGCCGCCCGAACCCTGAAAACCCGCCGTGCTGATTTGCCCGAAAAGCTCAGTCAGCTGGTAGCCCAGAACCGCAAGCTGGAAAAAGACCTGGCGGCCCTCAAAGGCAAGCTGGCCAGCGCCGGCAGTCGGGATCTGGTGAGCGAAGCCCGGGAAGTGCATGGGGTTAAAGTCGTCGCCCTGAACCTTGAGGGCGCCGATAGTAAGTCGCTGCGAGACAGTGTCGATCAATTGAAGAATAAGCTCGGTAGTAGCGTGGTGTTGCTTGCCGCTGTTGAGGACGATAAGGTCGCGTTGGTAGCGGGTGTTACCAAGGATTTGACCGATAAGTTAAAGGCCGGCGATTTGATGCGCCATGTGGCCGAACAGGTTGGCGGCAAGGGCGGTGGCCGGCCGGATATGGCTCAGGGCGGTGGTAGCGATCCCTCCGCCTTGAGCGGCGCCCTCGATTCGGTGGTGCCCTGGGTGGAGCGGCAACTCGCCCATTAATCGACCGGGAAAAATTGTTTTTTCGCTCGTTAAAATTGATTAACTTTTGCTACAAAGTGGTGTTTAATTGCTCGCCGCTTTTGGCGTAAATATCTACCAGCAATCGCTAGTTATAAGGCGTTGCACAGACTATTGATAGAGGACGGGTCAGGCCGGGAATGAGCTTACTTGTGCAGAAATACGGTGGTACCTCAGTAGGTACCATTGAGCGTATCGAAGCGGTTGCCGAAAAGGTTGCCGGTTTCCGCGCCCAGGGTCATGACATGGTGGTGGTGGTATCCGCCATGAGCGGTGAAACCAATCGCCTAATCGCCCTGGCTCAGCAGATTCATGAAGTGCCAGATCCGCGCGAGATGGACGTGCTGGTCTCGACCGGCGAGCAGGTCACTATAGCCCTGCTGAGTATGGCGCTGAAAAAGCGCGGTTGCGACGCCCGTTCCTACACTGGCGGTCAAGTGCGCATTCTGACCGATAATGCCCACACTAAGGCTCGCATCCAGGCCATCGACGAAGCCAACATGCGCGCCGATTTGGCCGCCGGGCGGGTGGTTGTGGTCGCCGGCTTTCAGGGTGTGGACGAGGCGGGTAACATCACGACCCTCGGCAGAGGCGGTTCGGACACCACCGGTGTGGCCCTGGCGGCAGCCTTAAAAGCTGACGAATGCCAGATCTATACCGACGTCGACGGCGTATATACTACCGATCCGCGGGTGGTTGAGCGGGCCAGACGCTTGGATAAGATCACTTTCGAGGAAATGCTCGAAATGGCCAGTCTGGGTTCTAAAGTGCTCCAGATCCGCTCGGTTGAATTCGCCGGCAAATACAAGGTTCCTTTGCGGGTGCTGTCCAGCTTCAAAGACGGCCCCGGTACTCTGATTACGCTCGATGAGGAAAAAAATACCATGGAACAGCCCGTAGTCTCCGGCATTGCTTTCAATCGCGACGAGGCCAAGATCACTCTCGCTGGCGTGCCCAACACCCCCGGCGTAGCGGCTCGCATATTGGCGCCGGTAGGCGCTGCTAATATTGAAGTGGACGTGATTGTGCAGAACGTCGGCGCCGATGACACCACCGACCTGACCTTCACGGTCAACAAGGGCGACATGAAAAAGGCCCTGGGAATACTGGAAGGGGTGTCTAAAGAAATTGGTGCCCGAGAAGTGCGCGGCGACAGTGAAATTGCCAAGGTTTCGATCGTAGGCGTTGGCATGCGCTCTCACGCCGGCGTGGCTTCGCGGATGTTTACCGCCCTGGCGGAGGAAAACATCAACATTCAGATGATCACCACCTCTGAAATCAAGATCTCGGTAATCATCGACGAACGTTATCTAGAGTTGGCGGTGCGCGCTCTGCATACCGCCTTTGAGCTCGACAGCGAGCCCGCGGAAAGCCGGATTCGCGGTTAGCGGTGGCTCGACAGATCTGTTAAAGTAGTGTGTAAGCAGACGCCAAGGATGCAGAAAAATAGACGTCAGGAGTAAAAACATTTTTCCTTATCGCGATATATGGTCAATACTGACAGGGGGCTGAGGTCATTGCCCGTATATCGGTGACAGGGGTTAGCCGAAAAGCGGCACCGGACAACGGAGTCTACGCCGCTTTCTTACAGGATGAGTGAAGGAGATTAGCAATGTTAATTTTGACCCGTCGTATTGGCGAAACATTGATGGTCGGTGATGAAGTCACCGTAACGGTTCTAGGCGTCAAGGGTAACCAAGTGCGTATTGGCGTAAATGCACCCAAAGACATAGCCGTGCACCGCGAAGAAATTTACCAGCGGATTCAGCGCGAAAAGCAAGGCCAGGACGAACCGCTGGAAGAGTAACTCCGGCAACCCCATCAGGCGGCGCACCGTCGCTGCCTGAACCCCCCTTATTTTATTTCTCAGTATTTTCAGTTCCAGCGAAGGACCAGTCGTTTGCCTAACCCAGGGAAAAATTCCCTGAATCTGGCATACAAGCCTTTGAATTTTGCTGAGATATGGTATTATGCCGCACCTGTTGAGCATAGCTCGACATACAGAGTTTTCGGAGAGGTGGCCGACTAATTTGTCTGGAATAAATTAGGACGCCGAAG
>CAZKCY010000372.1:0-2952 GCA_964551155.1 uncultured Marinimicrobium sp.
AATCGCCTTTAGGTGTTGTCGGCAAAGATATGGCAGGTTTTCAGAAAGGTCGACGTCCTCGCGATGAAGTGGTGGACATTGCACTAAGAGTGGTAATGGGCCGTTTGTGTCACCCAATCCCTGTTAACGGGGAGGCTACCGATCTAGGTCTCTGCGCGCCAGAGGATGCGAGCGTTGGCACGGTTCCCTTTACCGATGGGGCTCCCATCGACGCAACCATGATGAAAATGGCCTTCCCATACTTGGCGGATCCCCTGCCTGGTTCTGAGTAAAAGGAGAGCATTATGATTTTCATTCGAACTTTTGCTGCTTTGGCGGTATTCGCTCTCTTGTCAGCTTGCGGCGGTAGCAGCAATGACAGCCCGCCGGAAGTAAACCAAAGACCGGTTGCTGATGATCTGAGTTTCACAACCCAAGCTGGTATTGCCCTCGAGGGTATGCTGCAAGGGAAGGACCCAGAAGGTAAACCACTGACCTACACACTGGCCGAGGAGCCAGAGCTTGGAACTGTGGAGATCGACGATAACGGGAGCTTTGTTTACCTGCCGCCCGAGACTATGGTCGGTTCAGACAGCTTTTCATTTAAAGTGACTGACGACTTCAGCACCTCTACTGCGGGGACTGTCAGTATAACTATTGAAGCGCAACAGGTTTCTTTCAACAGTTACAGTCGAGAAGCCTTCGCGCAGATGCCAGAGGATGAACCATTGCCTACCAATGGCCGGGAATTTGAACAGGACGTGACCGAGCCTACCGCTTACGATGACCTATTGCAGCAGCGGGCGTATCAATAGCGCACATTACGCAAACCCAGAGCCAGGGAAGGCTCTACTTTATTGATTTTTAGCCAAAAAATGAACGAATAGCGAATAATAACGAGCAAAAAATTCTGACGAGAGAAAATTTTATGAAACACTGGCTAGCGCTTACCATTATTTTTGGAGCTGGTCTCGCTCCGATGGTCTCGGCCAATCAACCTGCGGACGACAAAGTCATTGCCAGCTGGCCTAAAGAGCTGTCGCGTGGAATGACCGCGGAAGATGCAACTTCCAATGAAACTCAGCAAGACAAAATTGAACGCGCTCGGGAGTATCTGGCGCGCGCCTCCGAACCAGGACAATCCCGTTTTTACGATCGCGCCCAACTAATCCTGGAACCTTTGCTGCAAAAACCAAACTCGAGTGCTGAACTTTGGTATATGTGGGCGAAGATTCAACAACATCAACATCAATTTGAAGTGGCGCTAAGTGCGCTTGATAAGTTGTTTACCCTCGAACCGACGCATATTAATGGTCGACTCTTGGCGTCCAGAGTCGAGCTGGTTAGAAATCAGCCGGAAGCAGCCCGCGGGCATTGCCTGGCGATACTGGGCGCTGCCGATCTATACACCACCAGTGCCTGCGCTCTTGAAGTGGCGAGTGTTGCCGGTGATCTGGAAGCCAGCTACAAACAGCTCAACCAGCTAGTCGAACGCGACGGGCTGCCCGATGACGAGCGCGGACCCTGGCTGGCACAGATGCTGGCCGACATGGCGGCGCGCCAAGGTGCTTATCAGGAAGCGGATGCTTGGTTAATGCACAAATTTACCGACGCCGATGTCAGTTATCTGGCTCAGTGGGCCGACGTGCAATTAAGTTTAGACCGCCCCAAAAGAGTCATCCGTAAACTTGAACCCATTGTTAAGAGCAGTATTAATGTCGATGAGTCGCTCCTGCTGCGTCTCGCCATAGCTGAGAAAGCGTTGAACGGAAACCATTGGCAAGAGCAGCTAGCCGCCCGGATCGCAGTGCGTGTTCGGCGCCAAGATGTTCAACATGCCGGTGAAATTGCGCGTTATTTTCTAGAGATTGATCCGCAACCCGAGCGGGCTTTGCACTGGGCGGAGATTAATTGGTCCAAAGCCCGTGAGCCGAGCGACCGAGAACTTCTTACTCGGGCCCGAGAAATTCACAACATGCCAGCGGAGCGGGACTTGTGATGAAATTTCTCTTGGGATTCATTGTCGTGCTGCTGGCAGTGCATGCCCAGTGCCATCAACTCAGTACCGCCTACCTGCAGGCCGAAGTTACCGAAACCGGTGCTCTGAGCGGAGAGTGGCAAGTGAAATTGTTCGACTTGGAACAAGCTATAGGCTTGGACAGAAACTCCGATGGCAACTTGCTTTGGTCTGAGCTTCAACAACGGTCATTTGAGGTCCAAGAGTATTTGAGCCAAGGGCTGAGCTTCTCTCGCAATGACCGGAATTGTACCTTGGCGGTTTCAACTGACTGGACAATTACCGAACATTTTAACGAAGGCTACCTCGTTGCCCCGCTTAGAGGTCAGTGCCCTTTGCAAGGCGAGTTAAAGCTCCGCTACTCAGCTTTTTTTGAGCAAAACAGTGATCACAAGGTATTAGCCAGTATCACTAGCGGTCAGTCGGTAGGCTCGGACGAGCCGACAAAAACAATTGAACCGTCCAGCTTAACCTCCGAAAATCGAGTTCTTTCCAAGCAGCACTCAGAGGTGGTCTTCAGTCATAAGTCCGGCAGTGTTTGGCTCACGATTAGGGAATTTCTGGTAGAGGGCGCGATTCACATATGGATTGGATTGGATCACATCCTGTTTCTGCTGTCACTTTTGTTGACTTGCGTCCTGGTGCGTAACCACGGCCAGTGGAAAGGACGCCAAAGCAAGCGCGATATTCTGATAACCACCGCCTGGGTGGTAACTGCTTTTACGCTTGCGCACTCACTGACATTGACTGCAACAGCGCTGGGGTGGTTCGGCTTTCCCAGTCGATGGGTGGAGGTGGGAATAGCTGTGTCGGTGGCTATAGCAGCTTTGAACAATATCTGGCCAGTTACCCTTCGACTGGGTTGGCTGACCTTTGGGTTCGGGCTGCTTCACGGTATGGGCTTTGCGGGAGTGCTGGGAGAGCTGGGCCTTCCCTCTGATCAAAAGCTCGTTACC
>CAZKCY010000373.1:0-2951 GCA_964551155.1 uncultured Marinimicrobium sp.
ACGGTGGTGGTCTCAGTTAGGTGGCATTTGTCTTTGGCGCTCCTCCCTTTGGCAGCCCTCCCCGAGGCTCCCCAGCTGTGTTCAGCCGAGCATGAAGAGAATGATAACAGGTGATTATGTGTAGTAGAGGCGTCTGCTCTAGGGGGCTTCATGAGTAGCCGTCGAATTCGCTGCCTGGCCTTGGTCGGGCTCTGTGGTTGGTTGATGCAGGCGAATGCCGAGTCGGAAGTTGAGGTGGAAGCCACAGCTGGCGACAACGGCCAAGCCTGTCGCAAGTATGAATATCAACGCAGGGACCTTGCCGAGCAGCGCGAGAGCCGACTGGTGTTCGACGCTTTTGAAGAGCACCAAGGCAAAACCATCCGCAAAATTCTCTACGAAAGTCGCGATATTTTTGACGAATCGATCCCCGAAGAAAACAACTGGCTCTATCGCAGCCTGAACAAACTGCATATCAATACCCGGGAAACCGTGGTCGCCGGGCAGTTGCTGTTTATCGAAGGCGAGCCGCTCAGCAATCGCCTGATCAAAGAGTCAGAACGCATTCTGCGCAGCCGCAATTATCTGACCAGCGCCTACATAGTGCCCGATGTCATTTGTCCGGACTACATCGATATTCTGGTGGTCACCCGCGATTCCTGGGTAGCTGAGCCGGAACTGAGCTTTAGCCACGAAGGTGGCGAGACCCGTTCAGGCTTTGGCATCAAAGATGGCAATTTTTTGGGCACCGGTGATGCCATCTCCATTGGCTACAGCCGCGATATTGAGCGCACCAGTGTCAGCTACGAATATCGCACTCCCCACCTGTTCCAGACTCGTTTGGCGGCGCGGGTTTACTACGCCCAGAAGAGCGATGGCGAAGACCGGGCTCTGAAGTTGGAGCAACCTTTTTACTCGTTGAATACACCTTGGGCGGCGGGTGTCGAAACCCAAAAGCTGAGTGAAGTAAACGTGATCCGGGAGGGTGGTGAAGACATCAACGAGTACCGCCACCGAATCAGTTATCAGGAAATTTACGGTGGCTTGGCAGCGATTGCCAATGAAGAAATCACCCTACGGTTGCTTGCTGGTCTGACCCGCCAGGAAGACCGATTTTTTGAAAATGAATACACATTTCAGGCGGTACCTGAAGATCGCAAGGCCAATTACGGTTGGCTCGGGCTCACTTATATCGATACCGAATTTGCCACCTACAAAAACCTGAACCAGATTCAGCGCACAGAAGACTTGGCGCTTGGCACCAATTTCAAGCTGCGCCTGGGTTATGGGGATGTGTCAATGGGAAACAACGAAGACTTAATGCGCTATTCTGCACGTTACGATCGAGTTGTTGGGGTAGGTAACCACCACGTCATGCAGCTAACGGCTCACGTCAGTGGCTATCAGTATGGTGGCGATGCGCAAGAGGATACCGGGACTTTGGGTTTGGATTTTTCCTACAACCTGTTTCGCGACGATCAGAACCGCTGGTACACCCGAGTGCGCTACGACCAAGGCTGGAATTTATTGCAGCACGAAGAGCTGACAGTGGGGGCCATTAGTGGCTTGCGGGGTTATCCTCTGGACTATCAGCGCGGCAAGCACCGTTATCTGTTTAACCTCGAGCGCCGCTATTTTTCCGACCTGCATATTTTCAATATAGTGCGGGTGGGCGCGGTGGCCTATATTGACGCTGGTCGAGCATGGGGACTTGAAAGCGAGGGGCTGAGTAATCAGCACCTTTCCAATGTCGGTGTGGGCTTGCGCATGAGCTCAAGCAAGACCAGAGTGGGCAATGTTATGCACTTGGACATCGCCTCACCCTTGGCAGAGAAACGCAGCGTAGACGACTATCAGTTTTTGATAAAGGCCGAAGGGCGGTTTTAATTATTCATAATTTACGTATTGGCGGAGCAAGATTGTGCGAATTCTTCATACCATGCTGAGAGTGGGAAACCTGGACCGGTCCCTGGCTTTTTATACTCAGGTTCTGGGCATGCAGCTGTTGCGCAAACAGGAGTTTCCCGAGGGTCGATTTACCTTGGCGTTCGTCGGCTTTGGGCCGGAGAGCGAACAGGCGGCTTTGGAATTGACCTACAACTGGGATACCCACAGTTATGATTTGGGCGATGGCTATGGCCATGTCGCCTTGGGGGTGCCCGATGTCTATTCGGCCTGCGATAAAATCCGTGCCGCGGGTGGTAAAATAGTACGCGAACCCGGGCCAATGAAACATGGCACCCGGATTCTGGCGTTCGTTGAAGACCCGGACGGCTACAAAATTGAGCTTCTCGATACCGAATAGAAATGTGGCGCTTTGCCCCTATAAAAGGCAGAGCTCAAGTATAAAAAAGCCGCGCTCTAGCGCGGCTTTTTTATGCCTGTAGTTCAGGCTTTGGGTGTTTCCGTGAACTGTCAGTCTTGTTTTTCCTGAGCAACCTTGTCCAAGTGCAGGTCCATCTGAGGAAAGGGAATGGTAATACCGTTTTCGTCGAAATCGATTTTGATTTTTTCGGTAAGATCCCATTTTACCGGCCAGTAGTCAGAGGTGTTGACCCAGGGACGCACCCAGAAATCCACGCTGCTGTCACTCAGAGCACCGACCACAATGGTGGGCTCGGGCTCGGGCAGAATCCGCTCATCGGTTTTGAGGGCCGCGGAAATAATTTCACGGGCTTTTTTGATATCGTCGCCGTAGCTGATGTTAAAGATCATATCCACGCGGCGGGTGTCGCGGGCCGAGTAATTGGTGATGCTGTCACGATAAATTGAACCATTGGGTACCGTCACTTCCTTGTTGTCGGGAGTGCGCAGTATGGTGGAGAAAATGCTGATTTTCTCGACCATGCCGCCAACGCCGGCCGCCTCAACATAATCACCCGCCTTGAAGGGGCGGAACATCAGCAACATAAAGCCGGCGGCGAAATTCTGCAGCGAGCCCTGCAGCGCCAGGCCGATAGCCAAACCGGCGG
>CAZKCY010000374.1:0-1705 GCA_964551155.1 uncultured Marinimicrobium sp.
TTCGGTATAAATCGAATCAAGTTCGTCCATGGGTGCTTCCAAGCAGAATTTGCCGTCCTTGATAAAAATCACATCGGAGAGCAGGTTTTCGATTTCTTCGACCTGATGGGTAGTCACCAGAATGGTTTTGCCTTCGTCGAAGTAGTCGTCCAACAAAGTGCTGTAAAACTGCTTGCGGTACAGAATGTCGAGCCCCAAGGTGGGTTCGTCGAGTACCAGTAGCTTGCTGTCGATGGCCATGACCAGCGCCAGGTGCAACTGGGTCAGCATGCCTTTGGATAGCTCTCTAACCCGACTATTGCGCTTGATGCCGGTGCGCGCCAGAAACGTTTCGGCGCGCGCTCGTTCAAAACGCGGGTGCACCCCTTCCATATATTCAATGGCTTCGCTTACTTTGAGCCAGCGCGGCAGAATGGCGGTGTCGGCGATAAAGGACACTTGCTCGAGCAGCTGACTGCGCTGGGTGCGTGGATTCATGCCCAGCACTGAAAGCTCTCCATCCACCGGTGCCAAGCCGAGGATACTCTTCAGCAGCGTGGTCTTGCCGGCGCCATTGGGACCGATTAGCCCCATAATCCGGCCAGGGGGCAGGTCCAAGTCCACGCCATCCAGGGCTTTGGTTGTGCCATAGGTCTTGTTCAGACCGCGAGCTTTAACGACTGCGTCCATTAGGGTGTCTCCTTCAGCATTTGGCTGATTTTTTCGATCAGCTCGTTTTCTTTTATGCCCAGCTGCTTGGCGCGAGCCAGCAATTGGGGCAATTCCTGGGTCAAAAACTTGTCCCGCTCACTGGCCGCCACTTGTTCGCGCGCGCCCGGCACCACAAACATGCCCAGTCCCCGGCGTTTTTCCACCAGACCTTGATCCACCAGCTCCTGATAGGCCTTGGCCACGGTCAGATGGTTGATCTGGTAATCGCTCGCCACTTGGCGCACCGAGGGAATGGCTTCGCCCTCTTTTATCGCGCCTTTCAAGATCAAACCCAGAATCCGCTCGTGCAGCTGGCGGTATATGGGCTGATCGTCTCTCCAGGGTTCCTGCATCAGATAACCTTCGCTGTTTTGGGAAAGAGC
This sequence comes from uncultured Marinimicrobium sp., assembly GCA_964551155.1. Taxonomy (GTDB): domain Bacteria; phylum Pseudomonadota; class Gammaproteobacteria; order Pseudomonadales; family Cellvibrionaceae; genus CAZKCY01. The sequence continues at coordinate 1,074 of CAZKCY010000374.1, forward strand.
ATTTCTGCCGCTCTGGTGTTATACGTAACTATAACACCATATTTTTGCTTAGCAAGTGTTTCTTAGTTGATTGGCGCTGAATGCTCCGTTGCAGAGGCCGGGCCACAAATAAAAACGAAAAACAAGACTGGTCTGATGGGCGCATTTGCGCATAATGGTCACCAGATATCTGGAGGCGCAGCTCCTTTGGTGAGAGTACCCATCGAGCTTAGGGCCGATCGGGGGTAAGGTCTTCCAGGACCGTCTTCAGCAGGGATGCTGGAGTCGAGCCCCCCATGGACGCCCCACAAGGATGTGGGAAGTGTCCCGAAGCGCCGGGAGCGCGAAGGGGACCGGGTTACGGCGTGTCCTGGAAGGCCTTACCCCTGAGCGGACCGGAACCGGAGCCGCTTCCGATTGAGCACTTCAAACAGACCTTAGTTATCAACGAGTCAGACCCAATGAACACGATTTCCCAGCGCCTTGCCGAAGAACTCAACTGCCGTGAACAGCAGGTGGCCGCCGCCGTGGCCCTGCTGGACGAGGGCGCCACAGTGCCTTTTATCTCCCGCTACCGAAAAGAGGTAACCGGGGGGTTAGACGACACCCAGATGCGTAATCTGGAGGAACGGCTACGCTACCTGCGCGAGTTG
>CAZKCY010000374.1:1715-2942 GCA_964551155.1 uncultured Marinimicrobium sp.
AGAGCATCACCGAGCAGGAAAAGCTGACGCCGGAGCTGGAGCGGGACATCAAGCAGGCCGACACCAAGACTCGGCTGGAAGATCTCTATCTACCCTATAAGCCCAAGCGCCGTACCAAGGGTCAGATCGCCATTGAGGCGGGGCTTGAGCCTTTGGCTGACGCGCTGCTCGCCAACCCGAGCCTAGATCCGGAGGCCGAAGCGGCCAAATATTTGAACGCCGAACACAAAATCGACGACACCAAGGCGGCGCTGGATGGCGCCAAGTACATATTGATGGAGCGTTTTGCCGAAGACGCCAATCTACTGGGCAAGCTGCGCCAGTTTTTGTATCAGGAAGCCAAGTTGAGCGCGCGGGTCGCGCCGGGCAAAGAGACCGATACATCTCAAGAGGTGCAGAAATTCCGCGATTACTTCGAACACGACGAACCCCTGAAAAGCGTCCCCTCTCACCGGGCTTTGGCGATGTTCCGGGGCCGCAACGAAGGCGTGCTCAACCTATCGCTGGTGGTGGGCGACGAGGCCGAGCGCAGCGGCGGCCACCCCGGCGAAGTTATGGTGGGTGAGCATTGGGACATTCGCGGCCAGGGCCGAGCCGCCGACAAGTGGCTGGCTGAAGTCGTGCGTTGGACCTGGCGAGTTAAGTTGCTGACCCATCTGGAAACCGATCTGCTAAGCGAGTTGCGCGAGCAGGCCGAAGAAGGCGCCATCAAGGTGTTCGCCTCGAACCTTAAAGATCTGTTGCTAGCCGCGCCGGCTGGTCAGAAGGCCACCATCGGCCTGGACCCGGGCCTGCGCACCGGCGTCAAATTGGCGGTCGTTGATGCCACCGGCAAGGTGCTGGATCACGGAGCGATTTTCCCGACGCCGCCTCAAAACAAAATCGCCCAGGCCGAAGCCATCATTGTCGAGCTATGCAAAAAGCACAATGTCGGCCTGATCGCGATCGGCAACGGCACCGCTTCGCGGGAGACGGAAAAGTTCGTGCAAGATGTGTTGAAGAAGCACAAAGACCTGACCGCCAAGGCGGTGATGGTCAACGAGGCGGGGGCCTCGGTTTATTCGGCCTCGGAGTTCGCCGCCAAAGAATTCCCGGATCTGGACGTGACCATTCGCGGCGCCATTTCGATTGCCCGTCGGCTGCAGGATCCGCTCGCCGAATTGGTCAAGATCGACCCCAAATCCATTGGTGTGGGCCAATATCAGCACGACGTATCTCAGACTCAAC
>CAZKCY010000375.1:0-2927 GCA_964551155.1 uncultured Marinimicrobium sp.
GCACCGATTTTGGCTCCGAGCCCAACACCCAGGCGAGCGCGGTGGATCTGGCCATGCCCGGTACTCTGCCGGTGGCCAATGCGGCGGTGTTTCGCTACGCGGTGATGTTCGGCCTGGCGGTCAATGCCGAGATCGGCAAGCGCTCGGTGTTTGAGCGCAAGAATTATTTTTATCCCGATCTGCCCAAAGGTTATCAGACTACCCAATTGGCCGAGCCCATTGTCGGCCCGGGCTATGTCGATCTGGAATTGTCGGGCGGGCGCACCAAGCGGGTTCGAATTCACCACGCTCACCTCGAAGAGGACGCCGGTAAGTCCTTGCATGAAGACTATCACGGCATGACCGGCATAGACTTGAACCGGGCCGGCACGCCTCTGATCGAAGTGGTCACCGAGCCGGATATGCGCAGCGCCGAAGAGGCGGTGGCTTTTGCCAAGAAGCTGCACAATATCGTGACCTCATTGGAAATCTGCGACGGCGATATGTCTCAGGGTTCGATGCGTTTCGACGTGAATATTTCGGTGCGTTTGAAAGGCGAAGCAACTCTGGGAACCCGCACCGAGACCAAAAACCTCAACTCCTTCCGCTTTATGGAGGAAGCCATTGCTCTCGAGGTTGAGCGGCAGATCGAGGTATTGGAAGACGGCGGCAAGATCGTGCAGGAAACTCGCCTGTACAACGGCGATACGAAAACCGCGCGCTCCATGCGGGTCAAGGAAGAGTCCAACGATTACCGTTACTTCCCCTGCCCCGATCTGTTGCCGGTGATTTTGGACGATGACTACATTAACGAAGTACGCACTCAAATGCCCGAGCTGCCGGAAGCCCGTCAGGCCCGCTTCGTGAAAGATTATGAGCTGAGCGACTACGACGCCAGTCAGCTGACTTCCGAGCGCGCCATAGCGGATTACTTCGAAGCTACGGTCCACAGCTGCAAGGAACCCAAGCTGGCAGCCAACTGGATTATGGCGGACCTATCCGCCTACTTGAACAAGGCCGAAATCGGCATAGCGCAGTCGCCGGTTACCCCGGTGCAACTGGCCGGTTTGATCGAGCGCATTAAAGACGGCACTCTATCGAGCAAAATCGCCAAGCAGGTTTTCGAAGCCATGACCCAAGGTGAAGGCGATGCCGATGAGATCATCGAAGCCAAAGGTCTAAAACAGGTTTCCGATACTGGCGCGCTTGAGAAGCTGGTGGATGAAGTGATCGCCAACAATGCCGCCCAGGTGGAAAATTACCGCAGCGCCGATGAAAGCAAGCGACCCAAAATGCTGGGCTTCTTTGTCGGCCAGATTATGAAAGCCAGCAAAGGCCAGGCGAATCCTCAGGCGGTAAACGAAATCCTGCGCAAGAAGCTTGAAGGCTAACCAGATCCAAAATGTAGGGTGGGCACGGCCCACCAAAAAAATAACCCCGAATTAACTGCTAGAGCAAAACCATGAGCGAACGCAAAGACAAAGAAAAAGTTATCGGCGAAACCTTTGATGACGAACGTATCAAAGGCTTTTTGAACTACCCAGCCCCCGAGGGCATAAACCCGGACTTTCACGTTCTGGAAAAAGCCTACCGCGGCATGCGCGGCGACAACTTCGAAACCTTCGTGAAATTTTTTATTGACGAAGGTCGCGATCTGAATGCGCCCGGGCCGGATGGCAAAACGTTTTTGCAAACCATAAAAACCCACCGCCTGTCTGACGAGTACATTCGCGCTCTGGAAAAAACCGGCGCCCAGTAGCAACCTACTCCATGCCCATGGCCGCCCAGCATTTCACCCCCAGCTTTCAGCTGACGCTGATCCTCTCGGGTTTAATGCTGGGATTGGGCCTGGCGCATCCCTGGACCGAATCTCTATTGGAATTTAACCGCAGCGCCATAGCCGAGGGCCAATGGTGGCGATTGTTCAGCGGTCAGTGGATTCACTACGGTTTCTATCATCTGGCGATGAATACCGCTGCCTTTGTGCTGTGCGGCTATGTGCTGCTGCGCCAAGTCGCTCTACCCCAATACCTGTTGCTACTGATCTGTTGTCTGATAACGGTGGCGTTGGGGCTTTACTGGTTCAATCCGCGACTTCAATACTACGCGGGACTTTCGGGGGCTTTGCACGGCTTGGTGGTGGCGGGACTGTTTGAGCAGCTGAGACAAAAATCCTGGATTAGCCTTGCGGCACTAATCTTGGTGGCGCTGAAACTGGTTCAGGAACAAAGCGCCAGCTTCGATGCCAGCCACCCACTGCTACCGGTGCCGGTCGCGGTGGATGCGCATCTGTATGGCGCCCTGGCGGGATGCGCCTGGGGAATGGCCTTCTGGCTGCTACGGCGAGCCAGGAGCAAGCTCAAGGCTTAGCGGCGCGGACCGCTACTGCGCCGACCACCGCCGCCACTACCGCCCCGTCGGGCACCGCCACCGGAACCGCTTTTCGAGCGGCTGCGCGGCGGGCCCGGGGGCAGTTCGGGCGGCTCGGCAAGCAGTTCTTCCGGCGGTTGTTCGCAGCGAATCGGCTCGCCCAGCAGCTCGCCAATCGGCTCCAACAAGAAAGCGTCGTCTTCGCAGGCGAAACTGACCGAGGTGCCCAGTTTGCCCGCGCGACCGGTACGACCTATGCGGTGCACATAATCTTCCGGCTCTTCCGGCAAAGTGAAATTCACCACGTGGCTGATGCCGCTGATATGAATGCCGCGCCCAGCCACATCGGTGGCCACCAAGACTTTCAGCTCGCCGCTCTTGAAGGCTTCCAGCGTTGAGACCCGCTTGTTCTGCGGAATTTCACCCGAAAGCAAGCCGGCCTTGATGCCATGGCGCTTGAGCTTTTCGTGCAGATCCCGACATTCATCGCGCCGATTGGCGAACACGATCACGCTCTCCACATCGTCCTGGTGAATCAGGTTGTAAAGCAAAGTGTATTTTTCTTCTGTGGACACCAG
>CAZKCY010000376.1:0-2926 GCA_964551155.1 uncultured Marinimicrobium sp.
CAGGCCGTGCATGGTGGTCATCTGGTTGAAAAATGCCGGCTGCACGATTTGCAGGCCGGGCTCGAACAGTTCGGCGCGGATCACCAGCGCCATGCAGCCGCCCAGCAGGAACATCGCGAAGCTGAACCACAGGTACATGCTGCCGATGTCTTTGTGGTTGGTGGTATACAACCAACGGGTAAAACCTTTAGCGGGGCCGTGTGCCATTGTCTAATCTCTCCTAGTTGCCCTGTTTGTAGTTATAGATATCAATAGGCTGGGCCAGATCACCCATATTGTTACCCCAGGCATTACGCTCGTAGGTCACAACGGCAGCGATATCCACTTCACTTAACTGCTCACCAAAGGCTTGCATGGCAGTTCCAGGAACCCCGTTTACGACCACACCAATGTGCCCCTCGATAGGCCCAACAGTCAGACCTTCACGCAAACTCGGGAAGACCCCGGCCATGCCGGTGCCGTCGGCCTGGTGACAGGCAGCGCAGGAGCGGTTGTAAACTTCTTCACCACGAGCGTAAAGCTCATCAAAGGTAAATTCTTTTTCAGTCAGAGCAGCGAGCTCGGCAGCGGCTTCTTTCTTATCGGCCAGCCAGGCGTCGTAGTCTTCCTGGCTCTTGGCTTCCACAACGATAGGCATGAAACCATGGTCCTTGCCGCACAACTCGGCGCACTGGCCGCGGTAGACGCCGGGCTCTTCGATCAAGGTCCAGGACTCGTTGATAAAGCCGGGAATAGCGTCTTTCTTAACGCCCAGATCCGGTACCCACCAGGCGTGGATAACATCGTTGGCGGTGATCAGGAAGCGAACCTTCTTGCCCACCGGCAACACCAGGGGCTCATCCACTTCCAGCAAGTAATTGGGGTTTTTGGGCGCAAAACCTTCAATTTCATCGCGGGGGGTGCTTAGGCTACTGAAGTAACTCAAGTCCTCACCCATGTATTCATATTTCCAGCGCCACTGATAGCCAGTGACGATGATATCGACATCGGACTCACTGCTGTCGTAGAGCTTGATCAAGCTGCTGGTGGCTGGAATCGCCATAATCACCAGAATAACCAGCGGAATCGCGGTCCAGAGAATTTCCAAGCCGGTGCTTTCGTGGAAATTGGCGGGCTTAACGCCGCGGGATTTGCGGTGCATGATCATGCTGTAGAACATGATGGTGAATACCACCACGCCTATCGCCACACACCACCAGAACATCTCCATATGGAGGCCCTGGATTTCGCGGCTGACCGGGGTGACCCCCTCGGTCATGTTAAATTTCCAGCGCTCAACCTCTTCTGCCAGGGCCTGATAACTTGTCATCAGCACAGCAGGGGCAAGCAGCCAGGCACAAAGCCTACGCGCTTGTTTCAACATCGCCCATTTTCTCCGTGTAGCTAATTTATGCTTTTGTTTTGAGGATTATTGATGACATCTAACAGAAAATGCCCCGATAATCGCGCAACTTCTTGGAAATTTGCTCTATCTTTTGTTATTCGCCGGTCAAAGAGATTTCTGGCTTTCTGCTTTTAGAGATCGCCGATCTCATTTTGGCGCAAGCCGGAATCATACCCGGCCCGGCATTATAAACAAAAAACGTTCGCCGCCCCACCTCGCCAGCCTGGCTTAGTGTCATTCAGAATAGCATCGGAAACCGGTGCGGAGGGGTTGCGACCATTAATTGCGCGGCAGAAGCGGCGCAATTATCCGCGCATAGGAGGCCACACAGAGGCTAAAAAGTCAATGCTTTTATAGGCTTAGAGCCGCTTGCCATGGGCGCTAGGTGCATATTGCCAAAGGCGGCAGTAACTTTTTGCCGGTCTCTTTCGGGTTACACTCTTTCGAATGTATTTTTATCTAGAGGCGCGTTCAAGCAGGTGACCACAGAGCCGCAATCCCCTCCGGGCCACAAGCAAATCTGGCAGCTGGCCTGGCCGATGATGCTGACCAACCTTTCTATCCCCCTTCTCGGGGCGGTAGACACCGCCATACTCGGACATTTGCCAAGCCCCGTTTATCTGGCGGCGGCCACTTTGGGCGCGAGCATTCTCACCCTGCTCTACTGGTCCTTTGGCTTTTTGCGTATGGGCACCACCAGCCTGGTGGCGCGGGCCGTAGGCGCTAACGATTGGGACAGATCGCGCCTGGTGCTGGCCCAGAGCGCGTTGCTGGCGGTAGTGCTTGGGCTGTTTTTGATTGCGCTCCAGGGCTTATTGTTGCCCCTGGCGCTGCACTGGATGAAGCCAAGCCCGGAGGTTGGCGCCCTGGCGCAAAGCTACGGCGAGATCCGGCTTCTGAGCGCCCCGGCCAGTTTGCTCAATTACGCGCTGGTAGGCTGGTTTATAGGCCAACAGGACACCCGCAGGCCCCTGCTGATTCTGCTCTTTACCAACGCTCTCAACATTGTGCTCGATGCCTGGTTCGTGCTCGGCTTACAACTGAACAGCGACGGGGCGGCCTGGGGAAGCGTGGTTTCGGAGTACTCAGGTCTCGCGCTAGGACTCTGGCTATTGCAAAGCAAACTGGCCCAGATGGGCGGTCGGCTGCCGAGCGCCCAGTTGCGCGAGCCGAAGCGCTATCTGGAATTGCTGCGCATCAACCGACACCTGTTTGTGCGCACCCTCTGCCTGTTGCTGGTATTCGCTTTCTTTGCCGCCCAAGGGGCTCGGATGGGTGATCAGATTCTGGCTGCCAACGCCATACTGCTGCAGTTTCTGCTGCTGACCTCCCACGCTCTGGATGGTTTCGCCCATGCCGCCGAGGCACTTAGCGGTCGCGCCATAGGCGCCGCGCGCCTGAGCCACTTTTACTTTATCTGTCGCGCCAGCAGTTTTTGGGCTCTATTGCTCGCCGGTTTGATAAGTCTGCTGTTTGCCGTCGGGCAGCCATGGTTAGTGCCGCTATTTACCGAGCTGGAATCGGTTCTGGCGATCGCCGAAG
>CAZKCY010000377.1:0-2925 GCA_964551155.1 uncultured Marinimicrobium sp.
TCTATGCATTTGGAGCGCGGAAGTCTGGAAGAAATTGTTCGCGGAGCTAGCCGGCATTTGGATCGCCAGGCCCAGATCATCGCTCGCGGCGGTCAGGGCGCCGATCACCCGATCCACCCTGCGATTCCCGAAACTGATTATTTGAAAGCGGTGTTTGCCCGCATTTATCAGCCCTGATTTGCTGCTCAGAAGGGTAGGGTGGGCACTGCCCACCACTTCCCCTAACCCAACGACTGCCCCAAAAGCCTGAAAAGAATTGGTGAGGTTCAGGTTACTTTTTTGTTTGCCGGTCTAGAATGGAATTGGAGCACGAACCCACTAAACATCGTCTTCCTGATCAGCGCGTAAGCGCTCCTGACGCGCCTGTTCCTCGGCCCAGACCGCGCGGATCTCCTCCATCACCGAATCCACATCGGCGGAATCGGCCGGCGCTTCAAATTCGCCACTCAGAGCGGTATCGGGCTCCAGCTCGCCTTCTTCGTACAGATACCAGATTTCCTCGGCGTAGTGGCTACCCAGCAACTCGGGCGCATATTGCCCGTAATAGGCGGTCATGTTGTTCACATCCCGCGCCAGCATCGACGGAGCGTTGTTGTTGGCGGCGGCATCCACCGCCTGAGGCAGGTCGATAATCACCGGCCCGTAGGCATCGACAAGTACATTGAACTCCGACAAATCGCCGTGTACCAAGCCAGCGCAGAGCATGCGCACCACGTACTGCATCATCAGAGCGTGATCTTCCAGTGCCTGTTCCCGTGTCAGGTGCACGTCGGCGAGTCGAGGCGCCACTTCGCCGTCGTCGTCGGTTACCAGCTCCATAAGCAGAACGCCATCGAAGCAACCGTAAGGTTGGGGTACCCGTACGTCCGCCCGGGCCAGTTTGTAAAGGGCATCAACTTCGGCGCTCTGCCAGGCCTCTTCTTGCTCCTGGCGACCGAATTTGGAGCCCTTTTCCATGGCGCGCGCTCGTCGGCTGTTGCGCACTTTGCGACCTTCGCGATACTGAGCCGCTTTTTTGAAACTGCGTTTGGCGGCGTCCTTGTAAATCTTGGCGCAGCGCGTCTCCTCCCCGCAGCGAACCACGAAGATGTCGGCCTCTTTGCCGCTCATCAGCGGGTAGAGAACTTCGTCGATAAGACCATCATCGACCAAAGGTTGTAGGCGTTTGGGAATTTTCATGGTGACCTTATACCTCATTTGAGATCTTGAAGGAACTCGAATGAAGCGCCTTGGTCGGCACGGCAGAAAATCCCCTTCTGGTGTATGCTAAGCGAATAGCATTCTAACGGCTTGAAATAAAAGATCGACTGAAGGAGGCACCGAGTGGCACAGGAGCGACAGGTAAAAGTTTTTTACGATGAGCGAGTTCTGGCGCATGACCCGGATGTGAATGTATCCTTTCTTCCCGGTCGCTTGGACAAACGTGTCCGCCAGATTCTGTCGGGCCTGAATGTTCAGTGGAGTTACCCCGAACACGCCGGTCGCATCCGCGCTATTTTGGAGTTGCTCGAGGAGGAGCCCATCGAAGGGCTGAGTTTCGCTGAAGGCCGAGCTGCCACCGCAGAGGAGTTGGCGCGGGTGCACACCAGCTCTTATCTGAAAGACATCTACGCTTTGCGAGGTAAGAACGCCTGGCTGGACCTGGATACCACGGCGGTCTCCCCCGGCAGCGTGGAAGCCGCTGAAGTGGCCGCAGGCACATCGATTGCCGCGGTGGAGGCGGTGATGAAAGGCGAGACTCAGAGCGCTTTTGCTTTAGTGCGACCGCCCGGCCATCACGCCGAGCCGGTGCGCGCCCGGGGCTTTTGCCTGTTCAACAATGTCGCCGTAGCTGCCGCCCATGCCCAGGCTGAACTGGGTTGTGAGCGAGTCTTGATTCTGGATTGGGACGCCCATCACGGCAACGGCACCCAGGATATCTTCTGGGCCGATCCCGACGTGTTGTTTTTCGACATCCACCGCGGGGCACCCTTTTATCCAGGCTCCGGCGCCCTGGAGGAAATCGGTGCCGGCCTGGGCGAGGGCACCACGGTGAATGTACCCATGCCCGCCGGATCGGGCGATGTCGCTTATCTCAAAGCCCTGCGCGAGATCTTGGTGCCGGCGGCCGAATACTTTAAGCCCGATTTGATCCTGGTGTCTGCAGGCTTCGATGCTCACTGGCACGATTTGGCTCTAAATGTTTCTTACGAAGGTTTCGCCGCTATGACCGCCGTGGTTCAGCAACTGGCCGATAATATTTGCGACGGCCGGTTGGTTTTCATTCTGGAGGGCGGCTATAACCTGGAATCTCTGGCGCGGGGCACTCACTCGGTACTCAAAGTACTGGCCGGCGAAGAGGCCACCGAACCGGGCGCCACCGGTGTCGAGGCGGTGGAGAGCGCCGCCGAGTTCCATCGGGAAGCTTTCATCAGTCTGAATCCCGATAATTGAGCCCATGCGAGAATTTGACTGTGTGATAATCGGCGGCGGGGCCGCCGGTTTGATGTGTGCCAGCGTCGCGGGGCAGCGAGGCCTTAAAGTTTTGGTGCTGGAACACGCCAACAAAGTGGGCAAAAAAATCCTCATGTCCGGCGGCGGGCGCTGCAATTTCACCAACTATGTAGTAGAGCCGCGTCATTATTTATCCGCCAACCCTCACTTCTGTATTTCCGCTTTGCGCCGCTACACCCCGGCCGATTTTATTGAGCTAGTGCAGCGCTATGGGTTGGAGTATCACGAAAAATCCCACGGCCAGCTGTTCTGCGATCACAAAGCCAAAGACATCCTCAATATTCTGTTGGCCGAATGTGAGGCGGGTGGGGTGCAAATTCAAACCCGCTGCGAAGTGCTCTCGGTTGAGCCGGTGACAGACTCCGAAGATTGGCGCTTCCAGTTGGCCACCAGTGAAGGCGGAGTGCGCTGCAGGTCTTTAGTGGTCGCCAC
>CAZKCY010000378.1:0-2638 GCA_964551155.1 uncultured Marinimicrobium sp.
TGGAAATGCCGGAAGACAAGGTACGCAAAGTATTGAAGATCGCCAAAGAGCCCATTTCGATGGAAACTCCGATCGGCGACGACGAAGACTCGCATCTGGGTGACTTTATCGAGGATGGCACCATCGTCTCGCCCATCGATTCGGCCACCACCGAAGGGCTGACCGAAGCCACCCGCGAAGTGCTCGCCGGCCTGACCGCGCGCGAAGCCAAAGTGTTGCGCATGCGTTTCGGTATCGACATGAATACCGACCATACCCTGGAAGAGGTGGGCAAGCAGTTCGATGTTACCCGCGAGCGGATTCGTCAGATCGAAGCCAAGGCGCTGCGCAAACTGCGCCACCCCTCACGCTCGGATCACCTGCGCAGTTTCCTGGACGAGTAAAACTTGTGCAGTGGGCATTCGAAAAAGCTACCCAAGGAATGGGCGGCTTTGGCCCTCCTTTATAAAAAAGGAATAGGAAGATGAATATAGAAATGGAAAAGCGGGCCTTTCTCTGGTTATTATTGCTGGTCTCTCTCGCTTTTATATGGGTACTCAAACCCTTCTTCGGGCCAATTTTCTGGGCCTGCGCGGTCGCTATCATTTTCTCGCCGGTACAACAGCGTCTGCTGCCCCGACTCAAAAACCGGACCAACGTCACCGCGCTGGTAACTCTGCTCCTCAGCCTAATCATCGTGATTTTGCCGGTAATTTTTATCGCCATGTCGGTGGTATCCCAAGGCATTAGCCTTTACGAGCAACTTGACGCCGGCAATATCAACCTTGAAAAAATCGTGGCGGAAATCAGCACCCGTTTTCCATTCATACAAGATCTGCTGCTTCGCTTCAATATTCAGCTCGAAGATCTCCAGGAAAGAGTTACCGAAGCCGCTTTGGCCGGCGGCAAGTTGCTGGCGGAACAGAGCCTCTACATTGGCCAAAACACCTTCCAGTTTCTGCTCAACTTCGGGGTCATGATCTATCTGACCTATTTTATGCTGCGCGATGGCCACCTTCTGCTCGAGAAGCTGATCAAAGCTTTGCCTTTGGGGGACGAGCGAGAGCGCTTGCTGTTTGGAAAGTTTGTTGAGGTAACCCGTGCCACGGTCAAAGGCAATATCGTCATTGCCGCTATCCAAGGCGCCTTGGGCGGGCTAATTTTCTGGTTTTTGGATATTCCCGCACCGGTGCTCTGGGGCGTCGTAATGGCTCTTATTTCGCTCATCCCAGCCGTGGGTGCGGCTCTTATATGGGTCCCTGTGGCTATTTACCTTTTCGCCGCGGGGGAATACGTCGACGGTATAATTCTCACCGTCGTCGGTACCCTAGTCATCGGACTGGTCGACAACATACTGCGCCCCATCCTGGTCGGCCGCGATACCAAGCTGCCCGACTACGTGGTGCTGCTCTCTACCCTCGGGGGCATTGCGCTGTTTGGTATCAACGGCTTCGTCATGGGGCCGCTGGTCGCCGCGCTATTTGTAGCCTCATGGGGCATTTTTGTGCGGGAATTCAATCCTTCCAACTCGGCTTAAGCGCCGCTGCTAAATGTGACGCTGTGCTAGACTGCGCGGCCGGCCAGTCCGGCCTTTTCTCGACTAATCTTTATGCACTTTCCCGGAATTATTCATGTGGTTTAAAAACCTGCGCTTGTTTCGCTTTACCGAGGCCTTCGAACTCACTCCCGAACAGCTCGACCAGGCCCTTGCCGCTCAGCCATTTCGCCCCTGTGGCAGTCAGGACCTAAGCACTTATGGCTGGACACCGCCGCTGGGCCGCGAAGGCAGCGAATATGTGCACGCCGCCAATGGCTACATAATGATTTGCGCTAAGCGTCAGGACAAGATACTCCCGGCGGCGGTGGTCAATGAGCACCTGGAGGAGAAAACCGCTCTCATAAAAGCCGACGAAGGAAGGCCGGTGGGTCGCAAAGAACGGCAAAACCTGAAAGACGAGATTATTTTCAGTCTGCTGCCACAGGCTTTCGCCAAATCCAGCCGCGACTTTGCCTATATAGCGCCGCGCGAAGGCTGGATTGTGGTCAACGCCGCCTCTGCCAAGCGAGCCGAAGATTTGCTCAGCAAATTGCGGGAAAGCCTGGGAAGCTTGAAGGTAATTCCGCTGGCACCCCAGGCCGCCCCGGCCCAGGTGATGACCGAGTGGCTGCGCGCTAACGAGGCGCCGGGCGAATTCGAGCTGGGTGAGGACTGCGAATTACAAGCCGGCAAAGACAGCCGGGTGGTGCGCCTGCGCCATCAGGATTTGACCGCACCGGAAGTCACCAACCACCTCGAAAGCGGCATGTATGTCAGCAAGCTGGCGCTGAGCTGGAAAGAGGCAATTCATTTTGTGCTCGACGATCAGTTCGCCCTGAAGCAGCTGAAATTTGACGATGCGCTGCGCGATCAGGCCGCAGACCGAAAAGCCGATTCGGCGGCGGAAGAGTTCGATGCGGAGTTTGCGATTATGACTCTGGAGTTGTCCGGGTTGATTACCGATCTACTGCAGGCTTGCGGTGGAGAAGAAGCTTTATAAAAAGCTTTCAAAAGGCTGTGTCGGAGATTCTATAGCTCTTTTCCAACTTCTGGGGCAGTCGTGGGGTGTGTATTTGGTAGAAAACCCCGCAAAACAAGAACCCACAGGCAACCCCCCCAACG
>CAZKCY010000378.1:2648-2910 GCA_964551155.1 uncultured Marinimicrobium sp.
GCGATTATGAGTTTAGAGTTGTCCGGTCTGATTACCCAACTGTTGCAAGCTTGTGGCGGAGCAGAAGAACTCTAAGACAAATCTAACCCTGGCTCTGAATTTCAGCTTCCAATGCAGCATGTAAAGCCTCTCGATCCACCTTTGTGGCTTGCAAGGCCCGCGCGGCAATTCCCCGCTCCATCGCCACAACCACCTGCGCCATGTGGGCGCTTTGCAGCGGCTCAGACCTGCCCTTCATCCAGCGGTGCAGTTCTTGAACCGT
>CAZKCY010000379.1:0-2886 GCA_964551155.1 uncultured Marinimicrobium sp.
TTGACCATAGGCCTGATTTTGATGGCCCCTGCCAGCTGGGGTCAAGACGAGGAGATGCCGGCGGGTAGCATCTACATTCCTCTGACCGAACCTCTGGTGGTCAATTACGGCGGACCGGGGCGGCTCAAGTATCTGCGTGCGGAATTGGCATTGAGGGTTGAGAACGCCCAGCATGCCGCCATGGTGCGTCACCACATGCCCTTGATTCGTGCCAATCTGGTGATGCTCTTCAGTCGCCAGAAAGACGAGGACGTCAACTCCCAACAGGGGCGCGAACAACTGCGGCAATTGGCCCTGGAGGAAACCAATGCTCTGCTGAGGGCCGAGGAGGGCGAGCAGCAAGTGGTCGCGAACCTGCTGTTCAATAATTTTGTCGTGCAGAAATAACCCTGGCCTGCCTTAAAACTAGGCGACAGGCTGTTTCTAACGACATTCGCTGCAGTTTCGATACTGCTCATAATAGCGCTGCAAATAGTCATCAAACTCCAGCGGGTCGGCCGCCTCCAGGGCCCGCTGCTCTTCCAGAGACACTTCCGCCAGCTGTCGGTACTCCTGCTCCAACTCCGATTCCAGCGGTCGCCCCAAAAAGTGCTCGCGATGACGCTCAGCCAAGCCCATGGCGTGACGAAAGAAGGTCTGCCCGTGGTGTTCCATATCGGCCAAAATCCGGGCCGAAGGGGTCAGCTCAGGATGCTCGAGCTTGGCGTGCTGAGCCTCTACCGCCGCGCGAAAATGCCCATTGCCTTGCGACTGATCCAGCAAAGCGGCGGTCTGCGCCATTTGTTCGAGCAACTCGCCACCCCAATCTTGCAAACGGCGCTCGCCGTCAACTCCCCAAAGGCGCAAATCTGGATCGCGCCCGGAATAGACGATACGGCGCTGGTTGGTCTGGATATTGCGGTACTCAACATTGTCGGCCAGAGGGCTGTCGCTCAACAGGCAATGCAGCAGAAAGGTATCCAGAAAATACATCTGCTCGGCGCTGATACCCAGAGGCTCGTAAGGGTTCAGATCGACACAGCGCACCTCGACATACTCCACACCGCGCAAGCGCAAAGCCTGCAGCGCCGTCTCGCCCATCTGGGTGGTGCGCTTGGGCCGCACGCTGCTGTAAAACTCGTTTTCAATCTGCAGCAAGCTGGTATTGAGCTGTTTGTACCGGCCCTGCTCGTCTTTCAGGCCTATCGCCTGATAGTCCGGATGGGGGCGGGTGATGGCGCCACACAGGGTGCTCAAATAGCTGGGCAAATCGTTGTAGCAGACAATCAAGGCCTGCTGAGCATCACTCTGATAGCCAAGATCGCCCATGCGCAAGGATGTGGCGTAAGGTGCGTAGAGGCTGTGATCGTCGCGGCCAAAGGGCTGCAACTGGTGTTCGCGGCCGCGCACAAAGGAGCGGCAGACCGCCGGGGCTGCGCCAAACAAATAGATCAGCAGCCAGAAGTGCCGGCGGAAATTGCGAATCAAATCAAAATAGCGCTGGGTTTTGTAATCCTGCAGCGTCTGCTGATCGCCCTCGCGTTTTTGCAGTTCGCGCCAAAACTCATCGGGCAGCGAGAAGTTGTAATGCACCCCGGCAATGGTCTGCATTTTGCGCCCATAGCGGTGCCCAAGGCCGCGCCGGTAAATGGTCTTCATAGCGCCACTGTTGGAGCTGCCGTAGCGCGCCACGGGAATGCTGCCTTCATCGCCCAGAGCGCAAGGCATACTGGCGGGCCAGAGCAGCTCCTCGCCCAGAGTCGAATAGGTGTAACGATGAATCCGATCCAACTGTTCCAGAATTGAACTAACCCGGTTAAAGGGCCGGGTAATAAACTCCAGCAGGGCTTCGCTGTAATCGGTGGTGATGTGCGGATGGGTGAGCGCTGAACCCAGCGCCAGCGGATGATCACTCTGAGCCAATTGGCCTTGAGGAGTTACCCGTAAACTCTCTTTTTCCACGCCTCGCAGTATGCCCGCCAAAGTGGCGTTAAAAGGCTCCCTGGCAAAGTGCTCGAGGTGCTGGGCGTAGCGACTGGGGTGGGACAAAGTGCGATCCTCGGCTTGAGAGTTAGGCGTGGAGAAGTAGGGTTAGCGGCAATTTAACGCTGCGAATCTTCCGGCAGGTCGGCTTCCTGAGCTTCAGAGCTCTGAGCTGCTTCTGAGCCATCAGCTGACAAAGAACCGTCAGCAAACAAAGAGCCTTCGACGGACGAAAAGCTCGCCGATTTTTTCGCCGGTTTGGGCTGGGCGGGCGGCTGATCTTCCGCTTGAATGACCGGCAGACCGCGCTCGTCCAACGGACACTGCAACAGCGAAATGCGTTGGCGATAGTCCTTAGCGCTGATTTCGACTTTCTGGTTGATCGCTTCATCTTTGTGTGGGGTCTTAAACAGACTGTTGCGATCGCGCCCGTCCAGCCAGTCCTTTTGCTTGCCCAGAAACAGTTTGTCTTGGTTTTGCAGGATATAAAGCTCGCTCATGAGTCACCGTACAACATTTGACTGACAGGGATGGCTGGCGAACCCTGCGCGGGCCCGCACAGGCCGAATTGTTCAGCTTTCCGGGCTCGAGTGCAAGGGCTTTAAATGTCGGAATAGATCAACCAAACGAACAGCAAGTCGCCAAATTTCAGCCACACCGGAAAATAGGCGCCTCGTTTTTCGAACAGGCAATCCCCTGGCCGGGCGGGAGGCTCCCGAGGCTTGCCTCTTTGGCGCCCATTCGCACGTCCAAAACCAACACAAGCTGCTATAGTGTTGAATGATTTCGGAGCATGACAAAAAGTCACGGCCAGACTGTACAAACAATGTAGTCAAATGTACCATAAGGCGCCTTTATTCGTGTCTCCCAGGATCGGCATTGAAGATCGCGTTCACGAGCCGGGCATGCAGCTTCCTGACCTCC
>CAZKCY010000380.1:0-2885 GCA_964551155.1 uncultured Marinimicrobium sp.
TAGTTTTCCTGCACCCAGCCGGTCAGGGCTGGAGCTTCGTCGTTGATGAAGATGCCGCGGTATTTGACCTTGGGGGCATCCTGAATTTTGGTGTCGCCCTTGATGTACAAAGCGTCTTTGGTATCGGGGGTGACATCCGCCCACCAGTACCAGGGTGAAACGCCAATGGCCTCGGAGACATCGTAGATTCCGTAAATAGCACCTCTTTTATTGCTGCCGGCAATCACCAGGGCTTTTTCGATACCCGGAAGGGGATTGCTGACCACTTCCATATGGTAGGCGTCCCACTGGCCTTTAATGGAGGAGGGGTTGAACTGGCCTTCGTAAATCAACCGATCGAGCAATTCGCTTTGCCCGAGGGTTCCGACAATTACCGCATGGCTTTCAAGGCCGGGCTTGGTGTGCACTACCTGGGGAAGCTTGCCGGTTACTCGTTGGATATCGTCGCGCAGATCGTAAAGGGCGCGCTTGACGCCCGGATCGTCGTTGGCGTCGACATAGAGATTGGCCAGGTGCGTTTCGCTGACCAGGCTCAAACTGCCGGGCTGGTTGTCAGTGGTCACGTAGCTGGGGCCACCAAGGGCCAGGGCGCTGCTGGCTGAAACCCACAACAGCGCAGCGCTTAGAAAACTGCCGAACTTATTCAACCGGATCATGGGATAAAACCTTTGTTGGTCAGTGGCTTATTCGGTTGCCAGTGGATCGTCATGATTAGTTCACATGCGGATTCTGCGTGTGGGTCGGTTCCGCTGCCGTTCAAGCCGCTCACCACTGGGCAGATACAAAAAGGGTAGCAGTAAAGCGCTGTTTTAGCTTCTAGTCATGAAAACAATAAGGGTATCGAAATAGACGCTTGAATACAAGCAAATGCCAGCGTCGAAAGGCGCTAAGGGCGGCGCTCTACCGAATCTGGTAGAGGCCCGGATGCGGGGTTTTAAAACTCGAACGAGAAGCCCTTGTCGGTCAGGCGTTCATAGGCTTCGGAGTCGAATCGGTAGAGGTTGGCCGCACGGTGGGGTACGCCCTGCTGTTTTTCGTTGCAGGGGGCGAGCAAATTCATTTTCATCATCTTGCGGCGGAAGTTTGGCTTGTCCAGCTTGGTATCCAGGATGGCCTCATAGAGCTCCTGTAATTGCAGCAGAGTGAATTTCTCTGGCAGCAGGTTGAAGCCTATGGGTTTGTGGCACACTTGGTGACGCAAGAAGTTAATGCCATGGTCGACGATCTTGGAGTGATCGTAAATCAAGGGCGGCAGGTCTTTGACGTTGAACCACTTGGCATCGGAGGCGTTGTGGCCCGCCACCAGGGGGTAGTCCTCGGCGCTGACCAGGGCGTAGTAAGCGATGGTTACTACACGCTCGAGAGGGAATCGATCCACTTGGCCAAAGGTTTTCAGCTGTTCCAGATACAGGTTGCGCACCCCCGTAAGCTCCTCCAGCAGCCGGGAGGCGGCGTCGCGCAGGTTCTCGTCCACCTTGATATAGCCGCCGGGTAAGGCCCAGCGGCCTTTGCCGGGACCGATATCGTGTTTGACCAGCATTATATCCAGCTGGCCATGGTCGAGACCGAAAATCAGGTTGTCTATCGACAAGCCGGGCATAACGCCGGTAACCGGTGTTCCGGTTTCGAAGCTGCCGTGTTGGACGATTTTGGAGTCTTCTGTTGTCTCGGGCACGATGGATTCCAGGTGCTGAAGTTTGGATTTACCGGATCTTACTAGCTAGGGGTCTACTTATTCTTCGTTTTTTGCCCTTGTCCCATTATTTTGAGTTTTTGGGCGTGGTTTGTTGGCGATTATATAGGCGTCTCAAAGCCAGGTCGAGCGTTCAGCCTTATATCATATTATTAATTTGACTATTATGCCTAGAAAAGGCCGATTTATTGAATGAAGTGCCCGAATCGGTGAGCTTGGCACGTGTTGTCGGAACCTATTTTTGCATAGAGGAGGCGGGGAATGGAGACCCTCTTTGCGGTACTGCTGGCGTTGTTGCTGCTATTGAGCGGCGAGGTGATTCGCCGACGATTGGCGACTTTGCGGCGTATCTTTGTTCCAGCCTCGATCATCGCCGGGGTTTTTGGTCTGCTTCTGGGGCCCCAGGTTCTGGGGCGTGTGGCGGCACACGTTGATCTGCCGGGGGTATTTGAGCAGGGCCTGTGGTCCGAAACGGTGCTGGATATTTGGTCGAGCTTGCCGGGCATTCTAATCAACGTGGTGTTTGCGTCGCTTTTTATCGGTAAAACCATACCCGGAATCCGAGAAATCTGGCTCAGAGCCGGCCCTCAAATAGTCTTTGGCCAAAGCCTGGCCTGGGGCCAATATGTGGTGGGCCTGTCGCTGGCGCTGCTGATTCTGGGGCCGGTGTTCGGGCTCAGCCCGATTGCCGGCACACTGATTTCGATTGGCTTTGAAGGTGGCCACGGTACCTCGGTGGGCATGGCCGAGGCTTTTGAAGCCGCCGGTTTTGCGGAAGGTGCGGATCTTGCGCTGGGGCTGGCCACGGTAGGCTTGGTTTCTGCGGTGCTGATTGGCACGGTTCTGATCAACTGGGCGGCCCGGCGAGATCAGCTCAGCTTTCCCCGCTCAGAGTCGGGTTCGCCGTCTTCGGCACCGGACGATCAGCTAGAGCTTAGCGACGAAGACAAGCGCGAATTGAAGAAACAAAAGCGCCTGGCCGACCTGGCGACCGACGGCATGTCTTTGCAGCTCGCGCTGATTGGCTTGGCAATCGCCATAGGCTGGCTGTTGCTCGAAGGTCTGCAGCTGCTCGAGCGCCTGACTTGGGGCGGCGAGTTATTCACCTATCTGCCCCTCTTTCCTCTGGCCATGATCGGCGGCTTGCTGATTCAGTTGGCGATTGATCGCTGGGATATGTCGCATCTGGTGG
>CAZKCY010000381.1:0-2880 GCA_964551155.1 uncultured Marinimicrobium sp.
GCGGGGATCAAGAGCAAGGATAATGCACAGGGCGTGTGTAGGGTGGGCATGGCCCACCGTTTGGAATGATGGATTACATGGTATGGGTGGGGCGCTCTGACTCGAGGGAGCCGGCCAGGTCGGTTTCGATTTTGCTGACTGCGGTGTTGTCTTGGTCGCTGAATTGCACGCCTATGCCGGCGGCGCGGTTGCCCTGGGCGCCTTTTGGGGTGACCCAGACGACTTTGCCGGCGACCGGGATTTTTTCCGGCTCGTCCATCAGGTTGAGCAGCATGAAGACTTCATCGCCCAGCTTGTAGGTTTTGTTAGTGGGGATAAACAAGCCGCCGTGTTTTACGAAGGGCATGTAAGCCGCGTAAAGGACCGCCTTGTCTTTTATCGTCAGAGAGAGAATGCCACTGCGGGCACCACCGCCTAATGCTTGCATAACTTGCCCTGTTGTACGGGATTTAATGGTTGAACGTTAATCTATTCGTTTGTATGTGTCTAGCTAAACGGTGGGCGGTGCCCACCCTACGACGAAGTGCGGGGCATGGCCCACCGAATGTCGGGTTACCGGACCCCGGGCGGTGGGCAGTGCCCCATACGGAAGCGGCACCCTTGTAGGGTGGGCACGGCCCACCAAATGCCCCGTGATTGAACCTTGAATCGGTGGGCGGTGCCCACCCTACCGCCGCTGGCGCAGTAATACACCCCAATCCAGCAACAATTCTTCCAATAATAGCTGTTTATTCGGATTGGCGCCGCTGAGCAGTTGTTGTTTGGTGGCCAGCAGCTTTTCCAAATAGCGATGCAGTACCGGCAGTGATAATTGCTGGAAGCGGCTTTGAATCGCCTCCGGTAACTGCTCGACCACTGAGCTAGGGGCGCCAGCACGCCAGCGGGCCAGTTGGTGCAGCCAGCCCAGCAGCCACTCCAGAATTGCGGCCACATCGCCGCTGTACCACTGGCCCGCCAGGGCTATGGCGGAGATGCGGTCTTCGCTCAGCTGGATCATGCCCTGCTCCAGCTGCTGGCGCCATTCCAGGGCATCGCCTTCAAGCAGAGCCAATGCAGTCAAAGGCGCCCCGCGGGCCACTGAGAGCAAATGCTCGGCGGATACACCGCTGCCGGAGACCAGAGGTTTCAGCCAGCTCAATACCTGCTCTTCGCCGGGCATGGGCAGCAGGTGCATCTGGCAGCGGCTGCGAATGGTGGGCATGACCGCGCTGGGGGTGTGGCTTACCAGAATCAATAGGGTGTTGGCCGCCGGTTCTTCTAGCGATTTAAGCAAAGCGTTAGCGGCGTTGGCGTTCATGGCTTCAGCGGGGTCGATCAGCACCACTTTATAGCCGCTCTGCTGGGCGGTTTTGCTTAGGGTCTGGATCAGCTCCCGGACCGAGTCGACTTTGATGGCCTTGCCCGGCTCTTCCGGCTGCAGCCAGGTGATGTCCGGATGGGTCTGGGCGCGCAGCAGCATGCAGCTGCGGCATTTGCCGCAGGCGGCTCCACTGGCGGGCGAGTGGCACAGCACACGCTGGGCCAGAGCTTCGGCCAAGTGGCGCTTGCCGATGCCGGGCGGCCCCGCCAGCATCAAGGCGTGGGGCATATGCCGTTGCTCGAGCTGGGCGCTGAACTGTTGCCAGTGGTGATGCTGCCAGGGGTATGGCAGAGCCGGTACGTCGGTCATAGGGTTTCGCCAATCGAATCTGGATGAGGCGACATGATAAGGGAAAATTAAGGTAGGGTGGGCACCGCCCACCATATTTGCTTCGAACCTGGTTCTTTTGGTGGGCAGCCATGTAGGGTGGGCACGGCCCACCATCGGAATCAGCGTCAAGCCACAGACGGTGGGCGGTGCCCACCCTACAGTGTAAGATGCCGCTCCTTTGTCAGTCTTGAAATTTTTATGATTACTTCCCTACCCCCAATCATTCACGCCTGCGAGTCCTTTTTGGTGGTCGACAAGCCTCCGGGGCTGCTGACGGTGCCGGGTAAAGGGCCGGAGAAGCAGGACTGCCTGATCAACCGGCTGCTGCCCCACTACCCCAATGCGCGCATTGTCCACCGGCTGGATCAGCCTACTTCCGGGCTGGTGATTGTGCCTTTGGGTTACGAGCCGCTGCGCCATATTGGCCGCCAGTTCGAGCAGCGCCAGGTCAGCAAGGCCTATCAGGCGGAGGTGGCCGGGCTGGTAACGGAAGATGCCGGCGAAGTGAATTTGCCGTTGATTTGCGACTGGCCCAATCGACCGAGGCAAATGGTGGACCATCAACAGGGCAAGCCATCTTTGACCCATTATCGGGTTCTGAATCGAGATACCGAGCGGCAAACTACCCGAGTGGAATTGACCCCGGTGACCGGCCGTTCTCACCAGCTCAGGGTGCACATGTTGTCACTCGGCCACCCGATTCTCGGGGATACCCTTTACGCTCCCGAAGCCGTTCAAAAACTCTCCCCCCGCCTGCTGCTTCACGCCAGCGACATTGGCTTTTGTGACCCGGTCGACAACCGCTTTTTTCGGTTCCATTCCCCCGCGATCTTTTAAACCCCGTTTTTATCGCCTTTGCTTTGCAAATCGCTTATAGCAAGACTATTTTTTTATAACCATCTATTAGTTCTTGTCTAGACTTGTATGATGAGTCACCATCAGTGTCAGATTATTTTACAGCTGTGATTCAACCGAATCTGTAAGGATCAAACACCATGAAGAAAACCCTCCTTAGCATCGCTTTGATGACTGCCTCTATGACAGTTTCCGCCGATTATGACAACGGCCGGCTGACGGGTATGTCCGGTGCTGGTTATGCCACCGGTGGCTACACTGATGGGGTATTGCGCAACCCGAGCCTGGGGGCTTCATTCGGTGAAAAGGATGACTTCGCGATTGTGGTAAACGGC
>CAZKCY010000382.1:0-2865 GCA_964551155.1 uncultured Marinimicrobium sp.
TTATTGTGTTTTTCCGGCCTACTCTGCCTGGCTTTTGCTTCAGCACAGAATTTTGAACAGTTGGCTCTAACTCGGTTTCTACTGGGTTTTGTTGGCGCCGGTTTCGTGATCGGGATACGCATGGTGGGCGAGTGGTTCCCCGCCCGCCAAGTCGGCCTGGCCGAAGGCGTATACGGGGGCTGGGGCAATTTTGGTTCGGCCGCGGCGGCGTTTATCCTACCGACCCTGGCGGTTACAGTGTTCGGCGGTTTGGGCGGCTGGCGCTACGCCATTGGCTGCACCGGAGTGATTGCGATCATCTACGGCTTGCTCTACTACTGGAAGGCCCGCAACACCCCTAAAGGTTCCACCTATTTCAAGCCGAAAAAATCCGGTGGCCTGGAAGTATCCAGCAAGAAAGACTTCTGGTTTTATATCGCCATGAATCTGCCCATGTACGCGATTCTCGCGGTGCTGGCCTGGAAGCTTTCGCCCAGCAATATCGGCCTGCTCAGCCAGGGCGCCACCTATGCGATGTACGCCGTGCTGATAGCTCTATTCGGGCTCCAGTTCAGCCAGATTTATCGGGTCAACAAAGAGCGCCTGGAAGCGGGGGTGCCTGAACATGACCGCTACGAGTTCAAGCAGGTGGCGGTACTCAGCTGGGCTTACTTCGTGACTTTTGGTTCAGAGCTGGCAGTGGTATCCATGCTGCCCGCTTTCTTCCTCGAAACCTTTACCCAGTTGAGCCTGGCGCAGGCCGGTATGTTGGGCGGGGCCTTTGCCTTTATGAACCTGGTGGCTCGCCCAGGCGGCGGCTGGTTCAGTGACAATTTTGGGCGCCGCAAAACCATGTCGATATTCATCGCGGGCCTGACCGTGGGTTATCTCACCCTGTCCCAGATCACCGGCACATGGCCGGTCTGGGTAGCGGTAGTGGCCGTCATGTGTTGCTCTTTCTTTGTTCAGGCCGGCGAAGGCGCGGTCTTTGCCATGGTGCCTCTGGTCAAACGCCGCATGACCGGCCAAATTGCCGGCATCGCTGGAGCCTACGGCAATGTCGGTGCGGTCACTTACCTGACGGTTTACAGTTTCGTAGACAGCTCGACCTTTTTCATGATTATCGCCGCCTCCGCTGCTGCCGTATTTTTCCTGGCACGACATCTGGCAGAACCCCAAGGCCATATGAGCGAGATGATGGATGATGGTAGCCTGCAGAAAATCGAGCTAACCTAAATTTCTACGAGTTTTTGGCGAAGTCCATGGATCACCTCCAATCGACCCTGAAAATCGACTTCGCCCAGCGCAGCGAGGCCGGCCGCAAACCTGAAAATCAGGACACGGTCGGTGCACGCCTTCCCGATGGATTGGAGCTCACCACTAAAGGCATTGCCATAGCGGTGGCCGACGGCGTGAGCAGCAGTGCAGCCGCTCGCGAAGCGAGCCAGACTGCGATCACCGCATTTCTAACCGACTATTACGCCACTCCCGATACCTGGGGCACAGGGACTTCGGCGATACGAGTCATAGAGTCACTCAACCGCAGTCTTTGGGGCCGCAGCCGCAACAGCGTTCACGGAGAGGGTTTTCTAACCACTTTTTCGGCGTTGATAATAAAAGGCGCCACCGGTTTTATTTTCCACGTCGGCGACACCCGAATCTACCTCTGGCGGGCGGGAGAGCTGGAACAGCTTACCCGGGACCACAGCCAGTGCATTGATCGAAACACCACTTACTTGAGCCGCGCGCTGGGTGCCGACCTGAGCCTGGAAGTGGATATGCACCAAATCGAGCTGCAAGAGAACGATCTGTTTGTGCTCAGCAGCGACGGCGTCCACGATCACTTGAGCCAGGAACAATTGCGCGAGCTGATTCGCACCCAGGAACAAAGCCCTGAGCAACTGGTGGCCGACGCCCTGCGATTGGCTAAAGAGGCGGGCAGCGACGACAACCTGAGCATTCAGGCCGCGCGCATAGCTCAGTTGGGCCACAGCAGCCAAAGCGATGCCGTGCAACTGCTGTCGCAATTGCCGTTTCCGCCGCTGCTGCAGCCCGGGCAGAGCTTGGACGGATTAAAAGTCAAAAAAATTCTGCACGAATCCAACCGCAGCCAGGTGTACCTGGTGGAAGAGGCCCAAGGCAAGCCGCTGATTATGAAAACGCCGTCGCGGCTGCACGATGACGATCCCGCCTATGTCGAGCGCTTTGTCATGGAAGCCTGGATCGGCGCGCGCATTCAGAGCCCGCAGGTGGTTCGAGTGGTAACTCCGCCGCAGCCGCGCTCCTGCCTCTACTACTTGACCGACTATGTGCCAGGCCCCACCTTAACCCAAGTACTTGATGAGCGCGGCCAGCTTTCCATTGCCGACGCGGTGGAGCTAACCGAATACCTGATTAGGGGCATTCGCGCCTTTCACCGCAAGGAAACTCTGCATCAGGATTTGAAACCCGACAATATAGTGCTGAGTCGCCAGGGGCCGGTAATCGTCGACTTCGGCTCCTGCTGGGTAGCGGGCATAGAAGAGCTGGGCGCGCCTATAGCCCGGGACAAGATTCTGGGCACCCTGGATTACTCCGCGCCCGAATACCGCTACGGCGGGCGCACCGGCCCGCACTCGGATCAGTTTTCCCTGGCGGTGTTGCTCTACCAGATGCTCACTGGCAAGCATCCCTACGGCCCGGCCTACGGCAAGGCGATGAATTGGGAGAGCTTTCAAAAGCTGAGCTATCAACCCGCCAGCCGACACAACCCATTGATTCCCCACTGGTTGGACAAGGCACTGGCTAAGGCTTTGAGTATTAACGGCGCCAGCCGCTATCAAGCGCTTTCGGAATGGCTTCAGGACTTACAAAGGCCTAACCCAAAATGGCTGCAGCCGGAACAGA
>CAZKCY010000383.1:0-2861 GCA_964551155.1 uncultured Marinimicrobium sp.
GCCCGAACGACGGTTCTCCGTTCGCTCTCGTCTCGCCTATCTGACGGCGATCAACTTGATCGACGCGAGCCGCCAGCGTCTAGCTCAAGCAAAACTGGCAAGCCCCGAATCCCGGGCATTCGAGGCTCCGCTCTGGCGAGACTCGGTCCCGCACTAGCTGTTTGACTTCTTTGGCTTCAGGAAAACGCCCTTCCTCCTTGCGCGAATAAATCAACTCGCCCTCGCACCGAATCTCAAACACCCCTCCGGTGCCAGGCATCAAAGCCACCTCTCCCAACTCTTCATCAAAAGTCGTCAACAGCTCCTGAGCCAACCAAGCGGCTCTTAATAACCAGCGACACTGTCGGCAGTACTGAATTTCTATACGCGGTGCAGCCATAAATTTCCCCACAACACTCAACAAAAAGAAAACCAAAATACGGCATAAAACTTTCTTCAGCAAACCGCAAAGTATGACTGTTGCGGTTGCATCCACCCACGCCAATCGCTATATTGACCGCTGCTTGTCGGGGCGCCTTGGCACACTTATCTGTGGACGAAGGCTGAGATCGGTACGGCCGAACCCGTTGAACCTGATCAGGTTGATGCCTGCGGAGGGAACAAGGTCTGTGCACCCGCCTCATACCCTCTCCCGCATCCCGATCCTCTAGCCATTCTGATTTTCCGAGGCCGCGTGGATAACCATCGACAGACTTTTGCCATAGCCGGTGCCGGACTGCTGGGGCGTTTGCTCGCCTGGCAACTGC
This sequence comes from uncultured Marinimicrobium sp., assembly GCA_964551155.1. Lineage (GTDB taxonomy): Bacteria > Pseudomonadota > Gammaproteobacteria > Pseudomonadales > Cellvibrionaceae > CAZKCY01. The sequence goes on from CAZKCY010000383.1 coordinate 747, forward strand.
TCCGTCGAGGCCACAAGGTTGACCTGTTCGAGGCCGGCTCGCTGGACCAGCCAGCTGCGGCGGCCTGGACCGCGGCGGGCATGATCTCGCCCCTGAGCGAAGCGGTAGTATCCGATGCCGGCGTCTATCGCATGGGGATGTTTGCTCTCGAGCAATGGCCGCGCTGGCTAGCGCAATTCACATTGCCGAAGAAAGCCGCCCCGCTGTTCAGCCGGCGCGGCAGTCTGGTGATTGCCCATCCGCAGGATCTGGGCGATTTGCGCCAATTTCAGCAGGACTTGCAGCATGTGCTGCCTCAAGCAGAAAACTACCGCTGGCTGGACGGAAGCCAAATTCAGCAGCTGGAACCCGATTTGAACAACCTGTTTGCCCAAGGGTTGTTGCTTGACGACGAAGCTCACCTCGACAATCGCGGGCTGATGGCTTTGCTGCTCGAAGAAATTACCGCTTTGGGCGGAAGCGTTCACGCTCACTGCCCAGTACAAGTCGAAGCCGGTCGAATTTACTCCGAGCATGACGAACAAGTCTTTGACTGGGTGCTCGATTGCCGGGGCATGGGCGCTAAAAATCAGCAATCGGAACTGCGCGGTGTGCGCGGCGAAACGTTGCATGTCGAGACGCGGGAAGTGACACTCCAGCGTCCGGTGCGCTTAATGCACCCGCGCTACCAGCTTTACATAGTACCCAAGCCCAAGCACCGTTTCGTGATCGGCGCCACTCAGATCGAAAGCGAAGACCGCTCACCCATGTCTCTACAGTCGTCACTGGAATTGAGCAGCGCTCTTTACACCCTGGCACCGGCATTTGCCGAAGCGCGCATACTCGAGCAAGGCGTCAACCTGCGCCCAGCATTTATGGACAACAATCCCAGGGTGAATATTAATCCTGGCCTGATCAGCGCCAACGGTTTGTTTCGGCACGGCTACCTGCTGGCTCCGGCGGTGGTGTGCCATATTCTGGCGGCCCTGGATCAAGAGGGCGAAAAATCCTTCGCCTCGGAGCTGGGAGCTAATGCTAAACCGGGACAAACGTTTAATCAGCATAAGAGCAGCAGCGCAGTATGATTAACTTAAGCGTCAACAACGAAAGTCTACAGGTCGAAGCCGACAAGACTCTAAGTGAAGCGTTAGAAAATTGGGGCTACGGCGAAGGTCGAATTGCCGTCGCTATCAACGGCGACTTTGTACCCCGCTCGGCCTACCCCCATCGACGCCTGGAAGACGGCGACCAGCTCGATATAGTCAAACCTGTGGGAGGCGGCTGAAATGAGTGACGCAAAATTAATTCACGATCCACTGACCCTTTACGGCGAACAATTCAGCAGTCGGTTTTTACTCGGCACAGCGCTATATAATTCGCCGCAAATAATGCGCGAAGCGGTAACGGCATCGCGTTGCGAAATTGTTACTTTGGGCTTGCGCCGCCAGAACCCCGCCAATCGCGACGGCGATACTTTGTGGCAATATATTCAGGAAAGCGGCTGTCGCCTGCTGCCCAATACCGCCGGCTGCAAAACGGTAAAAGAAGCCGTTACTCTGGCGGAGATGTCGCGCGAGTTGTTCGACACCCCCTGGATCAAGCTGGAAGTGGTGGGCGATGACTACAACCTGCAGCCCGATCCCTTTGGGCTTTTGCAGGCCTCTGATGAGTTGATTAAAAAAGGTTTTAAGGTCCTGCCCTACTGTACCGACGATTTAATTTTGTGTCAGCGGTTATTGGATGTCGGTTGTCAGGTACTCATGCCCTGGGGCTCTCCCATTGGCACTGGTCAGGGATTGCTCAATCGCTACAACCTGAAAACTTTGCGCGAGCGTTTGAAGGTACCGCTGATTATTGACGCGGGTTTGGGCGCGCCTTCCCAGGCGGCTGAAGCCATGGAGATGGGGTTTGATGGGATACTGTTGAACAGTGCGGTTGCTAAGGCCCAAAATCCACCGCTGATGGCGGAAGCTTTTGCCGATGCTATAGATGCGGGGCGCAAAGCTTACCGAGCCGGACTGATGCAAAAGCGCCAGACCGCTAGCCCTAGTACGCCAACCATTGGGCAGCCTTTTTGGCATTCTTGAGTAGCGACTATCCAAACGCTAAAAGCTAAAAGCTAAAAGCTAAAAGCAA
>CAZKCY010000384.1:0-2843 GCA_964551155.1 uncultured Marinimicrobium sp.
TGGTGGTAGTACGCGCAACGGGCGCGATTCCGAAAGTAAACGCCTTGGCGTTAAAGTTTATGGCGGTCAAGCCATCCCCGCAGGCGGCATCATTGTTCGTCAGCGCGGTACCCAGTTTCACCCGGGCGTGAACGTGGGTATTGGCAAAGACCACACTCTGTTCGCCAAGGCCAATGGCCAGGTGAAGTTTGAAGTGAAAGGTGACAAGGGTCGCAAGTTCGTCAGTGTTGTTACTGCCTAAGTAGCCACTGTGTAGCTGGTCCTTCCTGAGCTCGGCAGTTGCGGGCTCAGGGCACACCTAAAAAGCCCTGTCGAAGGTTCGATAGGGCTTTTTTGTATTCTGGGCTGATACTATTGGCCCCCATGCTCCCTCGGGGAGTAGCAGATAGTTAAACGGCCCTCGGCCGGGAGAAGATTGTGAAATTTGTTGATGAAGCGCCTATAACCGTTGAAGCGGGTAAGGGCGGGAATGGTGCCATGAGCTTTCGGCGGGAAAAATACATCGCCAAAGGTGGTCCGGACGGGGGCGACGGCGGCGACGGCGGCAGCGTCTATCTGGTGGCCGACGAAAGCCTGAACACCCTGATCGATTTTCGCTTTCAGCCCCGCTATAGAGCCGAGCATGGCGAGAAGGGTCAAAGTAAGGACTGCACCGGGCGCAAAGGCGAGGACCTTTTTCTGCCGGTGCCGGTCGGCACCACCGTTATCGACAGCGATACCGACGAGCTGCTGGGCGATCTGACCAAAGCCGGTCAGAAACTCAAAGTCGCGCAGGGCGGTTTTCACGGTCTGGGCAATACCCGCTTTAAATCCAGTACCAACCGCGCCCCCAGGCGAACTTCGCCGGGCAGCGAAGGGGAGGTGCGCAACCTCAAGCTGGAAATGAAAGTGTTGGCTGACGTGGGCCTGCTGGGCATGCCCAACGCCGGTAAGTCGAGCTTTATTCGCTCGGTCAGCTCGGCCAAGCCGAAAGTGGCGGACTACCCCTTTACCACCTTGGTGCCCAACCTGGGTGTGGTCAAAGTGCAGCAGCATCGCAGCTTCGTGGTGGCCGACATCCCCGGTTTGATCGAAGGCGCCGCTGAAGGTGCCGGTCTTGGAGTGCGCTTTCTCAAGCATCTGACCCGCTGCCGCCTGCTGTTGCATATTGTCGATATGGCGCCGCCGGACGGTTCCGATCCCGTCGAGCATGTAAAAGCCATTGCCCGCGAGCTGGATCAGTTCAGCCCGGCCATGGCCCAGCGCGAGCGCTGGTTGCTGCTCAATAAGGTGGATTTGCTGCCCGCCGATGAAGTAGAAGAGCAGTGTCAGCGCGTCATCGACGAGCTGGACTGGCACTGGCCGGTATTCCAGGTTTCGGCCCTCAAGCAGACCGGCACGGCGCAGCTGTGTGGCAAGATCATGGATCATCTGGAGCAGGTCTGGGCTGAAGAAGCCGAGAGCGAAGAGGCGCGCGAGCGCGAGCTGGCGTTTCAGGAGCAACTGGCGGCGGAAGTTCGCGAGCGCAACGAAGCGCTGCGTCAGCAGCGCCGGGCGTCTCGCAAGGCCGGCTCCGATGATGACTTCGACGATTTTGACGACGACGATTACGATGTCGACGTCGAGTATGTTCGTTAGTAAAAATGCCTGGCAGGGGTGGCTATAAATAACGATGAATAGGCGAGCAAACATTTCCCAGGCCCGCCGCTGGGTAGTAAAAATCGGCAGCGCTCTGCTGACCAATGACGGCAAGGGGCTGGATACCGTTGCCATTGCCGGCTGGGTCAAGCAGATGGCGGCCTTGCGCGAGCGCGGCATCGAACTGGTACTGGTATCCTCCGGCGCGGTCGCGGCCGGCATGACCCGGCTGGGCTGGACTCAGCGTCCCACGGCCATCCATCAACTTCAGGCCGCCGCCGCCGTGGGTCAGATGGGCCTGGTGCAGACTTACGAGGCCGCGTTCCAGAAATACGGCCTGCAGACCGCTCAGGTGCTACTGGATCACGACGATTTGTCCTCGCGCCAGCGCTACCTGAATGCCCGCTCGACCCTGAAAACTCTGGTGGAGCTCGGGGTTGTGCCGGTAGTCAACGAAAACGATACAGTGGTGACCGACGAGATCCGCTTCGGCGATAACGACACCCTGGGTGCCCTGGTGGCCAATCTGATTGAAGCCGATTTGTTGGTGATCCTCACCGATCAGCAGGGCATGTACGACCGCGATCCTCGCAACGATCCCAACGCTCAGTTGCTGAGCGAAGTCGCCGCCGATGATCGGCGTCTCGATGAGATGGCCGGTGACGGCGGCGCTCTGGGTCGCGGCGGCATGATTACCAAGGTGCGGGCCGCCCGGGTTGCGGCCCGCTCAGGTGCCGATACTCTGATTCTCGGCGGACGAATAGAGCGCGCTTTGGAGCGCGCCGCCGAGGGCGAGCAAGTCGGCACCTATCTCTGGGCCAGCCAGCAGCCTCAGGCGGCGCGCAAACGCTGGATTTCCGGTCAGCTGCAGACTCGGGGTACTTTGGTGCTGGATGCGGGCGCGGCCCAGGTGCTGCGGGAAAAAGGTAAAAGTCTTTTGCCGGTAGGCGTCAAAGCGGTTAAAGGTCGTTTCACCCGTGGCGATATGGTGGTCTGCGTCGATCCCGAAGGCCGTGAAATAGCCCGCGGTCTGGTGAACTACAATATCGATGAGGCGCGCAAGATTATCGGCAAGCCCAGCTCGGAAATTTTGGAGCTCTTGGGTTACAAGGACGATGAGGAACTGATTCACCGGGACAATTTGGTGTTGAGTTAAAAATTACGCTGAATGCCTGTCGCCAAGCTCAGGAAAAAGTGTTGGATAATCTTTGCTTCTTTTCTGACTT
>CAZKCY010000385.1:0-2841 GCA_964551155.1 uncultured Marinimicrobium sp.
AAAATAATGCCCCACACGGCAAAGTTGAACATATCGACAGGGCTCAAGTCTTGCGGATTCATTGGCCGACTCCTTTGGCTGCGCTGGTGCCAAGGTTCTGCTGGAGGGCCGTCAATATGCCTTTGAGGTGCGCCAGATCGGTGGGCAGTACTGAAATATCCGCACCTTTCATGACTTCTCCGGTGCGCCCGACAAAGTCCTCCACTAGGCGCATCTTCACGGCGTAGTCGCCGCCCGGTTTCATGATTGCCTCGGCCACTCGTTGCAGACCCTCGGCCGAAGCTTCGGCGAGTATCTCGATTTCGCTGGCCCGACCTTTGGCTTCATTGATGCGTTTCTGTTTTTCACCTTCGGAAATGTTGATGGCTTCCTGGCGGTAACCTTCGGAGATCAAAATCTTGGATTCCTTGCCAGCCGTGGCCAGAGTAATGTCGGCGCGCTTTTCGCGCTCGGCTTCCATTTGCTTTTCCAGGGTATGCACCACTTGATCCGAAGGCGAAATGTTGCGGATCTCGTAGCGCAGTACTTTTATGCCCCAGGGGTCTGAGGCCTTGTCGATTTCGCGTACTATGGATTCGTTGAGTTTGTCGCGCTCGTAAAAGGTATCCCCCAGAGTGAGCTTGCCAATTTCCGAGCGCATGGTGGTCTGAGCCAGATTGACGCTCGCCATTCGGTAATCGCCAATGCCGTAACTGGCCCGCTTGGCGTCCATGACTTTGAGGTACACCAAGCCGTCCACCGCCACCTGAATATTATCCTTGGTGATACAGCTCTGGGCCGGGATATCGAACACCTGCTCGCGGATCTCGTGGCGGTAGGCAACCTTGTCCAGAAAGGGCACCACCACATGAAAGCCGGGCTCCAGAACCCGCCGGAAATTGCCAAAGCGCTCCAGCACGCAGCACTGGCGCATGGGTACGACGATCATCAGGTTCCAGAGGATGATCCCCGCGAGTAGCACGAAAATGGTTAAAGCGGTCAGCATGAATGGCTCCTTCCTTAAGGGCTTATAGAAATAAAAGGGTTGGTAGAATTTATTGTTTTTCGGGGTGTGGCTCGAACTCGCCTTTTTCGTCTGCGGCGTTTAGAGCCTCGACGGTCCAGACCAGATTGTCGCGAAACACTATGCGCACAGGGGTTCCAGGCTCAAGGCTTTGGTCCTCGTGATAATTTTTAGCCTTCCAGGTACTGCCTCGAAATTCTATTCGCCCCTGGCCACCCGCGGGGATTGGCTCTACCACTTGAGCGCGCTGGTCGTAGGCATCCAGGTCCTCGTCGGTTTTGCCGCGTTCAATGTGAGCGGGAAGGAGTTTCTGCACTAAGCCACGCAGGCCGAACAATAGTGCCAGCGAGCCGATAAACCAGGCGGTAAAGGCCTGCAGCCAGCCTTCGATAACACCCGTGTAAAGAAGAAGAGCGACGCCGGTAGCGCCCAGCCCGAGGAAGAAGATAATACCGCCCGGGATAATGAATTCCAGCAGCATCAGCAAAACTCCGCCGATGAACCAGAGGGTGAAGAGTTCCATATCGTCCATGCGCTGCCCGTTTTATTCTGAATGGCTTATAGCGCAACAAGATAACCTGTTTGGGGGCAGAGAATCCACTTTTCTGTAAATGCCAGGCATTAAAGCTGAGCAGATACTCCGCTAGTGGAGCTCTGGGCTACAATGATGCTTGGTTTGGTCCGACTTCCTTGGCTTTTCTATTCCGATTTTTAGAGTGCAGCATGCAATTCACGTTTCTTGGCACCTCTTCGGGCGTCCCCAGTAAGCAGCGCAATGTCTCAGGCCTAGCGCTGGCCCTCGAAAATACCAAACGCTGGTATTTAATTGATTGCGGTGAGGCGACCCAACATCAACTCTTGCACACGCCTTTGTCGCTGCTGCATTTAGAGGCGATTATGATCACTCATGTCCATGGCGATCACTGCTACGGGCTGCCAGGCTTAATGGCCACTGCAGCCACTTACGGCAGAACTGAGCCTTTGACCATAGTGGGACCTGCCGCTCTGAAGGCTTATTTGGATGCAGTTTGCTTGCATACTGAGTTGATCTTGCCTTATCCGGTGCGGTTTCATGCTGTTGAAAGGTTGGCTGAGCCACTGATTCTGGCGGATTTTGCGCTGACACGAATTCCGCTCTCTCATCGGGTGTCCTCCTTCGGCTACCAGTTTCGCGAGATCAACCGCCGAACCAAATTGAACATCGAAAGGCTGGAGCGCGATGCTATTCCCCGGGGTCCGCTTTGGGGGCGGTTACAGCAAGGCGAGGATCTGGTTCTTGACGATGGCCGGGAGCTGCATGCCGCCGACTATCAACTGCCGGCAGCCTTTAGAAAAATCGTAGTGGGAGGTGACAACGATACGCCTGCGTTGTTGCGCGACTGCGTCGTCGACGCAAATCTTCTGGTGCATGAGGCCACTTATACCGAAGAAGTCTCTCGCCAGGTGGGACCTGGGCCTCAGCACACTAGTGTGCGCCAGATAGCGGAGTTTGCCGAACAAATGAAACTGCCCAACTTAATTCTGACCCACTTCAGTCAACGTTATCACCGCCCCGATGGTTCGGGCATGGAAAGCCTGTGGAAAGAGGCGCACCGCTTCTATCAGGGCAATCTATTTTTGGCCGACGATCTGGAGGTCTACCATTTGGATCTGGAAGGTAACTTGGCACTTACCGGTCGCTACTAGATCATCCATACGGGGGAAGCTCAGGTGGCTGTCGGCGGCTATGAGAAATTTCGCCTTTAATTGAATCTCCCTATGGTTGAGCATTGCAGGTTCAATTATCGGCTATGCTTTTGCTGTGATAGGCTAGTTTTTAACCTGGCTGCTGTGCGTTT
>CAZKCY010000386.1:0-2833 GCA_964551155.1 uncultured Marinimicrobium sp.
GTGGGGTCTTCATAATAATAAACGCCGGTCAGGCTGTTCTTGCGCTGTACAATAGTTTTGATCACATCGCGATACAGGTTCTGCGCTTCCGGCAGCCGATAAAAGCTCGCCGAGTTATTAATGAATCTATCCCAGTCGCCAGTAACATCCGGATCGACTACCGGCTCACCGGTGGTCCAGGCCACGTACTGGGACATGCCGCCGGACCACTGCCAGAAGTTGTTCAGATAAAGCACGGCCTTCATATCCCGCTTGGCCATTTCCGCCAACAGGAAATCCAAACCTTCGAGCAACTCCCGATTTAAGTCGCCATCCGAGCTCTGTACCACTGCCGGTCGTACCGCGCGCATAAGCTCGCTGCCTTCGGATGCCGCCAGCACTCGAAGATTGGTAATACCATGGGCTTTGAGTGCGTCCAGCTCCCGAATCAGCCTTTCCCGATCACCGGTCGCGCCAGGTGAACCCAGATAGGCGCCGTACCAGAAATTGGTGCCGGTGAAGTAATAAGGTTCACCCTCGAGATAAAAGTGCCTACCTTCAACGCTGACAAACTGGTCTGAATCAATCCGAGAGCCTTCTTGTTGATGGACGCAGGCGCTCAGCACGAACAACAATGCGACCGAACAACATTTGTTAAATAAATCCATGGTCAAATTCACTCCATCTTTGTAAAGCAGCTACAAGGCTCGGCAGTGGCTGATATGCCATGGGCGCCATTGATCAACGCCTCGCCCCACTCGGTGTAGTCATTGTTCGTGAAATCCTTAACGATGTCCAAGCCGCTCAAGTCATCACCGCCGGTACTGCCATCGCTATTGCCAGACCAGGACCAGCCCAGATAGCCAAAGCCGTATGCCTCGGCACCGGCCATTATCGCGGCTTCGGCGACATCTTTGCCCTCGCCATGGTCAGCGGCAAACTCACCCACGATCAGCGGCAGGTTCTTATTATCGAAGGCCTGGAAGTACTCATTTACCCGGTTGTCGGTATCGTAAACATCGTACATATGAATAGAGAAAACCACATTGCCGGCAGGATCAGCGCTGAATATGCTCTGAGCATTGCCTCCGTCGCGCATGGTATTGGTCCAATCCTGTCCCCAATTCGGGGCATCCACTATCAAGCTATGCGGCAGACCAGCCGCGCGCAATTCATTGATAGCACCGGAGTGAAAAGCTACCCATTGATCGGTTTTGCTATTGCCCAACGGCTCATTGGCGATGTTAACCATCACATGAGCCTGTTCACCTTCTATGGCCTGGCGAATATCGCAGCTCAACCAATAGTCCACCGCAGTCTGCGGGTCGGCTGCACCGCTGCTCTCGTCCCAGCCGGTAGCGTCGTGCACTTCCAAAATCGTCACCAGCTCGTTGGTCTTAGCCCAGGCGATAATGTCGGCCACTTCGTCGCCATCCACGCGGCCCCATTGCTCGCCATTGGCCAGCACCACCCGCACGGCATTGGCACCAGTGGCGGCAATAGCGGCAAACTGCTGTTCGGTATCTTCCGAGTTTCGAAACCAGGCGTAGGGGTAGTTGACGCCACGCATGACAAAGGGCTGATCGTTCACATCAACCAATGTGCCTTCGCTTACATAAAAACCAGGCAATTCGTTGGCCGAATCATTAAGCTCGCAATTGGCAACCGAACTTGATGAAGAACTGCTGGACGAGGAGCTTGAAGAAGAGCTTGATGAGCTCACACTGGAAACGCTGGACGAACTGCTAGTGCCGGATCCGCCCGAGGAGCCACCCCCACAAGCAGCCAGCACACTGGCGAGTAGTGCGGTAAGCAGCAGCTTACCCTTGGCAGAGATATAATGACGACATTGACTTCTGGGCTTGAGCATTAGAGCACCACTTTTATTATTGGAATTGCGCGGTAGGCGATTCCGGCGCGTCGTGTTACTGCTTTTTGGTAAATCTGTGCGGTTTATCCCAGCGAGCAAGCAACTTGCCCGCTTCCATCATTGCTCGACCGTTGTGGTAAGGGCCTTTCCAAAAGCCAAGTTTGTAGGGTGGCGGCGTTGGTTGCGCGTCGAGACGTGAAAACCATAACCACTCGCCAGCCGCATCAATCTGGTATTGTTTGATAAACGCCCAGACTTGTTCCGCTGCCTTCCGGTATTTCTGTTCGCCGGTAAGGGCATGCACTTTCAGGAACCCCACCAAAGCTTCCGCTTGAACCCACCAAACACGCTCGCGATGCTGGCTGTTAGTGGCAAAATCGTAGCCGTCGAGCACTTCGCCGTGATCACCCAAGGCCTCGACGAGGCACACATCGGCAATGGCAATGACGGTGGGCGCTAGCCGAGCGCTAGTTTCTGCTTCATCCAGAGACTCCAATGCTTTGGCCAACAGCCAGCTGCTTTCGATGTCGTGGCCATAGGTATAGCCCGGCGAATGATCGCTCCAGTCGCTCGCCATAAACATGCGCAAATGATAGGTCTTGTGATCTATGATGTGATCGTCAAAAAGATCAATACAGCTGTGCAGCGCGGCTTTGAATTCAGCTTCGGGAGCCGCTTTGTACAAGGTAGTGTAAGCCTCGAGCACATGCAGATGAGTGTTCTGTGATTTCGGAAAATTCAAATCCTTAGTGCTTAGACGCACATCGTCGAGGTCAGTCCAGTCGCGTGCGAAAGCTTCCAGGTAGCCGCCTCGCTGACGATCAACAGTGTGCTTTTCCATGAGCTGGAAAATATTGATGGCTTGCTCTAGAGCGATTTGCTCTCCACTTAACTGGTAGTAGGCCACCAGCGCGTAAATCGCAAAGGCTTGGGCGTAGACCTGTTTTTTGGTATCAATCGGTTCACCGCGAAAATTCAAGGCCC
>CAZKCY010000387.1:0-2829 GCA_964551155.1 uncultured Marinimicrobium sp.
TGTCGCAAAAACGAGCGGCGCCCCAAACGCTGCTGAAGTCAGGCCTTACATCAGAATCCACTCAAATTCAGCTTTTGGCCGTAAGCTCCACTTCAGGCTATGCTGATAGAGCTGGTGCAGGAGCTGACGGCACATTGCGGACCTCCCGGCAAATGCTGCCGGCGAGCTCATCTGTATATTTGTGCCGGCTATCTAATCACAGTTGAACAGTTAGGGAGCATAGAAGTGTGTCTAATACATCTTCTTTTCGCTCGGACGGATGGGGGTATAGAGCTCGCATCGGACTAATCACACCACACAACGACATTGTCCCGGAAGCCGAGTTTCACACTTTGGCGACCGAAGGTATATCTGTACATGTCGCGCGAGTTCCCTTGGGATGGAGGAGCGGGCCGGAGCCACCATTAATCGGCCTGGATGCGGCACGCGCTTTTTCGGAGCCGCCGCAAGTCGATTCAGCCGCAGAAATGCTTTCTACCATGCCTCTGAATGCGATCGCATATGGATTTACTAGTAGCAGCTATTTGCTCGGTCCAGAAGGAGATGAAAGACTCAAAAACAGATTGGAGAAAATCACTGGCGAAATACCTGTAGCGATACCATGTCTGGCTGTTGCAATGGCACTGCGTGCGCTAGGCGCAGATAAATTAGCTCTAATTAACCCCCCATGGTTCCCTTCTGATTTGAGCGAGCTTGGTTCGGATTATTTTAGAAATTCGGGTATAGCGGTGGTGTATGCAGCCTCTGCCAAAGAGCTAGCCCCCGATCAATTGAGTGTGCAACCTGAAAGTCTTTATGAATGGGTGCGAAAGCATATCCCTAGAACGACGGAGTCAATATTTTTGGGTGGGGGCGGGCTACGCTCAATTGGTGTTATTGAAGCATTAGAAAAGACACTTGCATTGCCAGTACTCACTGCAAACCAGGTCGTTTTCTGGCAAGCATTGCGTTTGGCGGGGGTGGAAGAATGTATTGATGGCTATGGACAAATTTTCGAGTATCCACTTCCCGCTTAATAAGCGCATGCAGTCGGATGCGGCGTTGCCGTCGCGCCACTGATGCATGCTGTTATATGAGAGTTCTCTCAACGTCTGCTCATGGCCGGCAGCTGAGCCGTAGCGTTACATGAGGACCCTCTAAAAGTCTGGTTTTGGCCGGATGCCGAAGTTCAAGCTACGCTAATGGAATAGGTGCGGCAGTTAACGGTTAATAGTGGAAGTCCTGGCAATTGCAGCCGGCGCGTTCATCGGTGTTAGAAGTAGAATAGATATTGCTTTTGAATAACGTTGTGGTGAGTTGAATATGAATAAAATTCTAAACGCGGCGGGATCAATCGCTACGATAGTGTCGTTGGGTATTGGCTTAGCTGGGGGTTACACTATTTCTCAATATCAAGTTCAGTCCCAGAATATCGCCCAGAGTCAGCAGGTTAAGATAGTGCTTCAGGAAGTGATTTCCGATTTGCCGCAGGAAAAACGAACTTTTGCGCAGGAAATTGTAGAATCAGTTAATGGTGTCATAGAGGCGACTGGACGATCCGATTCTGAAGCCCTAAATGCCGCCCGCGATTTCCGACAACACATTGCCGAAGCTTCACTACTGTCTTACGGCGTGCAGTCGTCGCCTTTTCACTTAACGATGCATAGAACAGTCACGCTTTGTGATGGCGCATTTTCCGTCGCTTATCAGCTAGATAATGCGAACGGCTCCCAGCGCTTCCTAGTTAATGGGGAAATTGATTCCGGGGTACCGGGGGTGGTTTTTGAGGCGAACCATGAAAGTAGGCATCTACGGTTGACGTACATGGAGTATCTAGAGAAAGAAAAGATGGCAATCATGGATTATGAGTGTGGCTAGAGGCAGCCATGACAGCTGGGCTGCCAGGAGAAAAGAGACTTCTAACAAGGGGCGGTGCAGTCCGACGCTTGACCGATACCGCCCTTCACTACTGCTCCGGTTGGTCGCTGTCAAGCGCGGCTGAGCGCCGACGTTTACATGAGCACATTATGAACGTCCGCTCTTGGCCGATAGCTGCCACCGCTACTCCTTGCGGCGGCGGCTATTTCTATAATTCCCCAACCCACTCAACCGCATCACTTTCCTGGTCCCGACTTCACCCGGTCCGGCGGCTGGCGTTGACATCATCCGAAAGCCAAGCTTTGATGAGGGATTGATAGGGCATATCTCGCTTGTTGGCCTCGATCTTGATCCGGTCGAGTAACGCTTCAGGCAGACGAAGCGAGATGGTTTTCGTGGATGGCTTCAGTTTCGGAAAAGAGGCGGGCTCTGCCTGGCTCCAGTCCACGTAATCGGACGAGTCGTGGGTTTCCCAGAACTCCCGTTCCTCTTCTTCGGTCTTGAACTCAGGCATCTTTTTTTGCTTGCTCATAAGCAGCCCTCTCTTTGCGGTGCATGGCGCGAGCGGATATCACCCGTATCAGCGTACTGTTCTGTCTCAACGTGAACGTGATATGCAACTGCCGCGCGTCATCCGTTTCACCAAGGGCATGAAAACGGGCTTCGGCCTGGCTATGCCTGGCGTCTTCCAGAACCAGAAGCGGTTCATTGAAGAATATCGATTCCGCTTCGGACTGGCCGACACCGTGCTTCTCCACGTTCTTGCGGGAGTTGCCCTCGTCCCAGTCAAAGCCGGTAACTCGTGCCCAATTGATCATAAATGTATATTATCACCATATACAAAGGCGTCAAGGAAGGCTGGCCAAACGCCTACCGCTCGGCCCCAGTAGCGCATGTGGCATGTGTCTCGTGGAGGTCACCTGAAAGTTTTCTTATGCGCGACAGCGGTTACCGTAAGCTCCCCAATCCGCT
>CAZKCY010000388.1:0-2820 GCA_964551155.1 uncultured Marinimicrobium sp.
AAATCGCCCAAACCTACGTCATGGAATGGAAAATGGTCTGGAAGGATGTGCTGATCGGCTTCACCGTGGCCGGTATTATTTCCGCCATGGTGCCCACCAGCTTCTTTCAGTCGCTGTTCTGGGGCGCCGGCGGCGAGAACGCCGCTAACCCCGGCTTCTGGCTGGTGCTGCAGCAAACCTTGGTGGGCCCGCTGGCGGCGTTTTTTACCTTTATCGGCTCCATGGGCAATATTCCGCTGGCGGCGGTGCTGTTCGGCCAGGGGGTGACTTTCGCCGGGGTTATGGCGTTTATCTTTTCCGATCTGGTGGTGCTGCCGGTGCTGCGCATCAACGCCGCTTATTACGGCTGGAAGATGGCGCTCTACATCATGGCTATCATGCTGGTGGGCATCATCTCGGTCGCCTTGACCATGCACTACAGCTTGGCGGCGCTAGATTTACTGCCGGATATGTCGGGCGCCAAAGCGCCGGGCAAGCGGGAGTTTTTTCAGGTTAACTACCAGCTGGTGCTGAACGTTATATTTCTGGCGATAACCGCGGTGTTCATCTGGCTCTGGCGCCGGGGTCAGAAGGAGGCAGAAGGTCATGATCACCACCATCATCACGACCACGGCGGCCCCTCCATGACCGACAAAGTACTGCGGGTTCTAGCGTCGATTGCCGGGCTCTGGCTGCTGGGCGGCTTACTAATACCGCCCTTGTTGTAAGCACCGCCTTTGATTCAGGGCTGATGGGCCTTGCAGGCTAATCAGTCACCTGCTCGTTGGTGAACAACAACAAGCGGTCGCTCGCCGGCCGGTCGTCCTTTTGCATAGCCTCCCGGTCCATGGCCTTGCGATCGTTCTGACTGGTCAAAAACTCCTTCAGAATGTCCATCCGAAAGGCGCCGGTGACTATGTCCAGGCGGCCGTCGCCGGTAATGTCTACTAGCTCCAGCGGTACCAGGCCACTGTGATCGCCGGCCACCGGACGGGCCTGAAACTGCTGCTTGCCGTTGTTTTCCAGCCAGATGATCGACTGGCGCTTGGGGTCGTCCCAGTAATTGAGCCAGCTGCTGGCCACTATGTCCAAGTCGCCATCGCCATCCATATCGCCCACCGAGGCGTTGGCCGCGCCGTAATAGCGGCCTATATCGTGGGCGGCAAACTGCAGGTTGCCCAGATTCTCCAGCCACTGAATGCCGTGGTAGGGCTTGGGGTCGGTCTGGGTGTCGAAGGCGTCGCCGTTGGTAAACACTATGTCCGGGTCGCCATCCTGGTCCAGATCACTGATTCGCATACTGGTGGCGCCGAACAGTGGGTGGCCGCCGCTGACGATATCCAAACGCTCGAACTTGCCCTCACCGCGGTTGATAAAGGCGATCAGAGTTTCGTGTTCCTGCGCCACCAGGGTGGTCAAATCCATCTTGCCGTCGCCGTTCAAATCCACCGGGGTAATGTTCAAAGCGCCGCTCAAATCCAGCAGCTCGTGCTTGGCGTGGCTGCCGTCATCCAGGCGCTCCATCCAGAAGACTTCGCCCACTTCGCCGCCGCCGAACACCGATACCGCCAAGTCCAGGTCGCCATCATTGTCTAGATCCAGCGCCCGCATATCGGTCAGCCGGCCCAGCTGGTGCATCATCAGCTTTTGCTCAAAGTTGCCTTCGGCGTCTTGCTCCAGCAGGAAGATCTTGCCGGCCAGAATGCCATTGGGCGCGAACTCGCCCAAATCAGCCACCAGTATGTCCAGCCGGCCATCGCCGGTGTAGTCGATCACCTGAGTGGTGATGGGTATGTCGATATCGGCCAGGGGCCGCTCCCGCCACTTGAGGCCATCGTCGTTATAGGCCTCCAGCAAAATCAGCTGGCTGCGCTCGCCATCGCTGACCAAAAAACTGTGCAGCGCGTCGGTGCCCAGCTCCACGGCCTGCACATTCAGAATTTGCGGTATCGGTGAGCCGGGGCCAATTTGGTTGGAAGAAAAGCGCATCCCTGGGTGGTGTTGGTCGATGTAGGGCAACATCGGCAACTGCTTTGGGCTGCTGCCATAGTAGAGCGCTTTAATGTCGTGGAGCACGTCGTCAGGAATCAGCTGCTGGCCGGTGCGCACCTCGGCCAGCTCCGCCATGGAATCGATCACTCCCGGCCAGCTGTGCTTGGGCAGCATGGTGGGCGAGGGCACCGTATGGCAGCTGCCACAGTAGGTTTGTACCAGTGGAATGATTTCCTGCACGGTTCGGCGCTTTTCGCCCTGGGGTTGGGGCTGGGCTTGAGAGTGCGCCAGGCTGGAAGCGAGCAGCAAGCCTGCCAAACAGATGAATGCGCGGAATCGAATAGAGCAAAAAGCGGAGATTTTCATGGTCGGGTAGGGCGCCGTTTTATAGTCTCTGGAGCAGTGCAACGCCTTTGGCCGTGAGTCAAAGGCGCTGTCAAAATCAATACGCGAGCATAGCGCACTTGGACGCCCGGCCCAAGGTCCGGGCTCCGCTACAAAGCTATAGAGCCTACCCAAAGGGGAGTGCTACTGTACAAAAGCGGTGCTGATTAAATATACGGTATAGCCGGCGTAAGCCGCCACCAGCAGCCCGCCTTCGATGCGGTTAATTCGGCCCCGCCCGCGAATACCGTAGCCGAGCACAAACAGCGACAGCGTTAGCGCACCGACCACCAACATATCGCGGCTGAGCACTTCCGGCCCTACGGCCATCGGATGAATGGCGCCGGCGATACCCACCACCGCCAGGGTGTTGAACAGGTTGGAGCCCACCACATTGCCCAGGGCGATATCGTGTTCGCCCTTGCGCGCGGCGATGACCGACGAGGCCAGTTCCGGCAGCGAGGT
>CAZKCY010000389.1:0-2810 GCA_964551155.1 uncultured Marinimicrobium sp.
AGGGCTGGGCCATCAGCACCATGGACTCGTAGGCGGCGGAATCGCCGTGGGGATGAAACTTACCGATCACATCGCCCACGGTGCGAGCGGACTTTTTGTATTTGGCGGTGGCCTTGAGGCCCAACTCGCTCATGGCGTAGACGATGCGCCGCTGGACCGGCTTCAGGCCGTCGCCGATATGCGGCAGCGCCCGATCCAGAATCACGTACATGGAATAATCGAGGTAAGCCTTTTCGGAATAGTCCTTAAGCGCTATCTGCTCTTCGGCATCGGGAGATAAAACAAGATCGTTCATGCAAGGTCCTGGTCAATTATTCCTGGTCAATTATTGTAGCCGGCTGCTGCCCACCGGCGCCCGCCATCTGATGACGGCCGGAGAGCGGGATTAAGTCTGAAACCTGAATCAATGGCGCAGTTTAATACTGCCCTGCTCTTCCACGCGCATGGGAGGCAGCCAACGGCTGAAATCCAGTTTGGCGCGGAAGCGATAATCCACATCATCCTCTATGCCGCGCCGGCTGAAATGCTCCACCAACCGAGCGACGGAAAGCAGGTTCGCGGAAACCTCCACGGTCACGGGCGTTTCCTCGTAGGCCTTGAGGGTTGGCACTTGGCTGGTGACCCCGCTCAGCAGGTCAAAGTTTTCGATGCCGATACTATAAGAGATGCCCCTGAGGGACAAATCCCGCCCGTTTGGATTGGTAATCGACAAGCCCACGGCTATGCGCTGCTCCATGCCCTGGGAGGGTAGCAAACGCAAGCTGGTCACTTTGACATTCGGTTCTTCGAGCCCGGTAGGAAAGCTGGCACAACCGGCAAATAAAAACATTAACGCGAAAACGGGGATTTTAAAATAATCAGACATGAATCAATCTCTTCAGTTGAATGAATTGCAGAGAGTAATTCTGCACCAGTACAACAGCATAGCTCGGGAGAGCCCCCTAGGCATAGCGACTTGAGCCGCTCAACCGCTCGGGTTCGGCGGGGTCAGGTTGTGAGCTGGATCACGCGCCTCTGCGAGCCGGTGTGGTGTAATCCCCTCTCGGCCGGTTAGCACGGCACTAGACACACCTAGCAGTCGCGGAGGCTTTGACAATCGCTATGCCCAAACACCCTCTCAGTGACCAGGCTTTACTCGGAAGCCGTGAAATTCGCTTTCTCGATCGGCAGGAATCCAACTATCCCAACCTGATGCGGCTGTGCCTCGACTTCGATTTCGTGGTCATCCAGCTACTTCACAACACCCGGGTCGTCGCGGCCAGCAAATCCTTCGTACTCTCCACCAAAGATTATCGCACCAGCCCTACCGCGGCCATTACCCCCGGCTTCGCCAACCTCGAGCAACTCGAAAGCTACGTTACCCATCATCAGGTGGACATACTGCACGATTACCTGTTCGGCTTCGTCGATGAGGATATCGCCAGCAGCGCGATGCAATAGACGCCAACCGACCAAGTCGGCTATGCTCCGATCTTTTCGAGGGGCGAACATTCAATGGGAAAAACTCTTTTATGAGCTTGAGCGGGCCACGCCTGCTGCTAGTGGGCAGCGGACTCAGCCATGCGTTGCTGCTTCGGCGCGCCCGCACTCAGCGGAGCCGCGAGCTACAGCTGACGCTGCTGGCCCCGGAAAGGTTCGCGCCCTTCCCCTTCCTGCTGCCAGAACTGGTCGCTGGCAAGTTGGGCTACAGAGAGGGTCATATCGATCTGCAACTGCTCTGCGAACAAGCGGGCGCGCGCCTGATTTGCTCGCCCCTGGAGAATCTGGATTTGGACGCCCGCCGGGCTCAACTGGGCGATGGCGAGCAACTGGAGTTCGATCTGATCTCGTTCGACGGCGACATACCAGCGCCCGAGAGGCACCCAGAAGCTTCAACACAAAGCCTGAGCATTGAACCTTTCGACCGGTTTCTACCCGGCTGGCAAGGCATGTTGGAGCGTATCTATCGACACCCTAAAGGAGCGCGCCTGGCTCTGGTAGGGGAAGATGAAATGAGCATTGAACTGGCCCTGGCGATCAGCAAAAGACTGAATCTGGAGCCGCGTCTGAAGAGGCCGGCAGAACTCCATTTAATTCACCAGGGCCGCAGTCTCTTGCCCCACTTGCCCCTCAAAGCTCAGCTGCTGGCTGCCCAAGCCTTGCAGGAGCGCCATGTAAGAGTGCATCCACTGTTTCCCGCTGTGGCTTTTGAAGCGGGGCAAGTGGTAACCGAACGGGGGCAATATCTACCTGTGGATGAAGTTATCTGGTGCCAACCCTCGGCCCCAGAGGCCGGCATTCGCCAGCTAGGTCTGGCGACCGGAGAGCAAGGCTTAATCAAGATTAATCGGCATCTGCAGTCGGTCAGCCACCCCTTTGCCTTCGCTCTGGGGGATTTAACTGAGCTCGACGCTAAGGATCAAGCCTTAAGCCGGGGCTCTGATAGCAGCTTGAATAGGAACTTGAACTGGAGGTTGGCGGCACAGCAGGCCCAGGTCCTGGCCGCCAATCTCGCCTGCTCTTTGCGCGGCCAGGCGCTGAAAACCTATAAGGCGCCAAAAAGCCCACTCAATTTTATCAACTTGGGCGAAGCTCAAACCCTACTAGTGCGCGGCGATACAGTCCTGAGCGGCACCTGGGTAAGCCGATGGAAACACTTTGTCGAGCAGCGCTTCATAAACCAGTTTCCGCGCCCTTAAAGCCAGAGCGCTAGGGCGCCATCTCCTGCTCAAATTCTTCAAGCAGATCCACTGGCTCCAACTCCTCCCCCTCGAGCTCCTCGTTCCAGTTAACGCCTACCAGCAGCTCATCCTCGTGCATGCCAGTGAGCC
>CAZKCY010000390.1:0-2806 GCA_964551155.1 uncultured Marinimicrobium sp.
GTGTCTGGCTGAGTCGCAGTCAGCTCCCGAACCCATTTAGTCCCCTGAATGGCGATATTTTTGACGCCTTCTTTGTCGGTCTTGTAGACGATCTTGCGGAACGCCGGCGCAATCGGGTTGTACATATGCAAAATTGCCCGGCGTGCGCCTTTGAGCGACTCAACGGTGCGCTCGATCAAATCCCGGCGGGCCTGAGTCAGCACTTCGATGGTCACATCTTCGGGGATATGGTCTTCTTCAATCAACCGACGCACGAAATTAAAGTCGGTTTCCGAGGCGGATGGAAAACCTACTTCGATTTCTTTAAAGCCAATGGCCACCAGGGCTTTGAAAAAGCGCATTTTGGTTTCCACGGACATAGGGTCGATCAGGGCCTGATTGCCATCGCGCAGGTCGGTGCTCATCCAAATCGGGGGTTTTTCCAGCACCCGATTGGGCCACTGCCGATCGGGCAATTTAATGGGCTCAAAGCGGCGATATTTGGTGGCGGGATTGGCAATCATCTTGTGCTCCATAAAACGCGTCATAATTTGGAGCCTGGGGAAGTGTCTGTCGATTTGAGCCGGGGGATCGCCCTAACCCTGATTCGACTGGCAGCTTGTGGCTGAATGGCCGGCTTGTGGCAGTGGCCCACTTCCAAAATCAGGCAGTGGGGATAGTATATGCGCTCTGGCCGGCTATTTTATTGCGAAGATTACTTTTCGAGGCTATTGTAAGCAATTAAATTGCGGTATTATGGCGATAATTAGAATATTAAGCGGGAATCCCTATGACCGAGCATTTAAATCGCTACGACCGACTGATATTGCAGACCCTGCAAGAGCGCGGGCGGATCTCCAACCAGGAGCTCGCCGAAGCCATCAACCTGTCCCCCTCCCCCTGTCTGCGCCGGGTTCGGCAACTGGAGGAAGACGGTCTGATCGACGGCTATGTGGCCTTGCTGAATGCCCGCAAACTGGGCCTGAACCTGATGGCCTTTATCCAGATCAGCATGGACAAGCATACTCCGGATCGCTTCAGCGCCTTTGAAGAAACCGTGGGCAGCTACCCGGAGGTGCTGGAGTGCCACCTGATTACCGGCCAATCGGCGGACTACCTGCTCAAGGTGATCGTCAAAGACATGGACGCCTATCAGCAGTTTTTGCTGCAAAAGCTGACCCGCATAGAAGGGGTTAGTGGCGTCCAGTCTTCGTTTGTGCTCAAGTCTCCCATTAAGAGCACCGCTCTCCCCCTGGAGTAACGCTTACTCTGGACAAAGCCTACCAGTCGTCGGTGCGAAACGGTGACGCTGGGAAGCCGGCTTTGTTGTAGAGATTGGCACCGGCGGGGTTGTCGGCCCAGGCATAGCGTACCGCTACCGGTTCGGCGACTTCATCACTCCAGACCAGGATTTTATCGCCACGGATTTCGGCCTGGGCCCAAACAAAGTTGCCGTCGGCTCCTGCTATGGCGAATTCCTGCAGCTCACCGTCTTTGGCCACTAGGCCGCCATCGACATGGTCAAACGACAGGACGATCTTGTTGCCCTGGATAGCCATGGCTTTGTAAAGCGGCCCCGAGTAGACCAGCTTTTCGCCATAGGCTTGGTGCCGGGCGGCAGCGGCCAGGCGCTCGCCCACAGCCTTCTTATTGAGCGGATGAATGTCGTTCCACTCGCCCACATCGATGGTGACCGCCATGGCGGTATGGGGCACCGCCAGGGTTTCCAGTTGCGCTTCGCGGGTTCTGGCCCAATTGCTGTCCTCCGGCTGATCTTTGGGCTCCATAAAGTTTGCCAGCTGCACATAGAGGAAGGGCAGTTCGGCGCGATTCCACTGCTTACGCCAGTCGGCGATCATGGCCGGGAACGTAACCGCGTATTCGTCCGGTGCATAGGTATTGGATTCGCCCTGGTACCAGATGGCGCCGGTAAAGGGGATATTGGTAAGCGGGGCAATCATGGCGTTATAGAGACCGGTCGGCTTCCAACGGATGAAGGTGGGTGGTGCCAAAGACGGCATTTGGGTGGCCACCTTATAACGCCATTCGCCTTTGAGATCGATGAGCGTGTCTCCGATTTCGAGCTCGTAGGGTTTATCGAGCAAAAAGCCGCCCCGACCCTGCTCGTTGGAAATACGCACCGCCAAGGTATTGCGGCCGGCTTTCAATACCCCTTCGGGAATCGTATAACGGCGCGGGGGGTACTGATAGCCGGTGCTGCCTACCCGGGTGCCATTTACAAAGGTGATATCGGCATCCACGATTCTACCCACTTCAAGACGCGCGGGCTTGCCGGCTAGCTCAGCGGGTATGTCCACATCAGTACGAGCCCAGACTATGCCGTTGACCGGGCCGTCATCGGCCAATGGCCAATAGCCCGGTACCTGCATGGTGTTCCAGTCGTCGGTATCCAGATTCGGGGCAGCCCAGAGGTAATCATCGCCTTTTGTACCCGGGTCTTGTTTACGGGCTTTTTCGTGCCAGGCGGCAATGCGCTGCTGATCGTCTTCCTCAAGGCGGCTTACATAGTCTTCGTCCTTAAACTTTTGCAGTTCCTGATAAGCGCGGGGAAATTGCTTCAGCGCCGGTTCACTGATCCAGGCCTCCACCGGCGAACCGCCCAGGGCAGAATTCACTATGCCGATGGGGACTTCTTGAGTGCGGTGCAGCTCGCGGGCGAAGAAAAATACTACTCCGGATACCGACCCTATAGTCTCGGGATTGACGGTTACCCACTGGCCGCCATCCAGGTCTTGCAAAGGTTTAGCGAAGTTGTAGCGATCCGGTACATCGAAGTAACGGATTTGGGGATAATCAGCCTTGGCCA
>CAZKCY010000391.1:0-2804 GCA_964551155.1 uncultured Marinimicrobium sp.
TACCTATCCCAACGGGTTAACTGGCCCTCACTCCAAATGGCGCGAGGGGCAATCAGTCGGGTCTGTTTTGACCAAAATCGGGCATTCCGTCGTCGGTCCAATGCAACACCCGGACCCGGGCATGGCGGTTAGGATCGGTCAAGGGCGTTCCCTTTAAGTCAGGATAGCTGCGGGCATGGTACACCAGCAAGTCGGTCTCGCCATCTTCGGCGAGGGTAAAGCTGTTATGACCAGGCCCATAACGGTTCAGCTCTTCGTTAGTATAGAACACCGGGCTCTGGGATTTGCGCCAAGAGGCGGGGTCCATCAAGTCCGCGTCGGCATCCGCCCAGAGCAAACCCACGGCGTAGTTGCGATCAGTCGCGCTGGCGGAATAGGTCATAAATACTTTGCCGTGGCGCTTGATCACCGCGGCGCCCTCATTCACCTTGTAGCCGACCGTCTCCCAGGGCAGCTCGGGCTGGGTGAGCATTATCACCGGTTCTTTGATACTGCTGGGGCTGTCCATTTCCGCCATCCAAAGAGACGAATTGTTGGTTTTCTCAGGATTGCGCTGAGCCCAGACCAAATAGCGAGTTCCGCGGTGCTCGAAAGTGGTGGCATCCAGCGCGAAGTCGTCCCAAGGGGTCTCAATCTTGCCCTCCACCGACCATTCACCGGTCATGGGGTCTTCGGAATCGTTCGATAGCACGTACATGCGAATGTGAAAAGGCGCATCGGCGTTACCCGCCGCCACATGGATGTACCAGATGCCGTCAATCCGGTGCAGCTCCGGCGCCCAGATATGGCCGCCCATAGCCCCCTCTTCCGGGCGCTTCCAGATCACCTTCTCCTGAGCGTCTTTCAGACCATTGATCGTGTCGGCTTCACGCAAGGCAATCTGATCGAAATCTGGCGAGGTGCCAATAAAATAGTAGTGTCCGGCTTCAGTTCGATAAATCCAGGGATCGGCTCGGCGCTCCACTATGGGGTTGTCGTAACTTAAATCGCTCGAGTGCTCAATCGAAGCCTGAGACGCCTCGGAAGCCTCAGCGGGAACACTGGCTTCTGCTGTCTTACCGGACGTTTCGGCGTTAGGGGTTCCGCTATCACAGCCGGCGATTAGGGCCAAGGCAGAACCTATAAGAGCGCCAACCATTGAAAAGCGGACGAAGTTCTTGAGAATCGACTGGAACATATCATTTTCCTGTTATTGGTTTTGAGATCTCAGACCCGCGAAAGTCGTGTCCGAAGCCGGTTTAGCTGCCGGCCGGCGTTAAGGGCCGGCACTGCGCAGCAGTTGTACGCCGTAAATACCACCGGCTATAGAGCCGGGCCTGGCGCTGAATCTGACCCTTAAATTGCCGTTTTCCGCGTCTTGAACCAGTTCTTTAGGCACTGGGTAATCGACCGTGTAAAAGTCCGCCCCTTGCCCCGGCTTTAGTTCGATGTCCGCAATCAGAGTCCCGTTTAAGCTAATGGTGAATTCCCTACCAGAATCGCCACCGAAGTAGGTAATGCGCAGAACTTTGGCTTCCCGATTAGGGTCGCGCAGCTGATAGCTGAACCAGCCTTCGGCATGACGCCAGTGGCGGCCCAAATGGACGCCCGCTTCGGTTTTCTCACCCTTGAAGAAGTGATCCGATTCCGGCTGCTGCTCCCCCGGCGCCACCTGATCGATAATGGCTGCTTCCAGGGCCTGGCGCTCGCGCTCAACCGCCACAAGCTCGGCTTTTTGAGCGCTACCCGGCCAATAGAGGGTGTAGCGGGCATCGTGCAGGCGGAAGAATGGAATCAGCTCCACCGGCGGTTGGGGTGCGTCCAGCTGCCCGGGAGCGACAAAAGTGAGCGATTTCCCGGCCACCGGGGTCATGTTTTTAAGAAACTCTTCGGGCTCGCCCACCATCAATGGCGTGGCTTCGGGCGGGCAGAGGGGGCCATCGGCGATATGCCCCATGCGGCTGTCGTCGCTGAGATAGCTGAGCTGCTCGTCTTCGAACACCGGCGTCTTGGCCGCAAGTACTATAGGACCGTGCAGTACTGCGTAGTATTCGGTTTGGTCCGGCAGCTGCTCCAGACGGGAATGCATGGGAAGCTGGAGGGTGACTTTATCGCCCTGCTGCCAGCTACGCGCAATCGTTACGTATTCGCCCGGCGCCACCTCGACCTTCTGCTGCTCGCCGTTAACCGAAACTTGCAGCTGCCCCGGCTTGACCCAGATGGGATAACGCAACTTCAGGCTGAAGTTGCCGTCGCCCTGCTCGATGGTAAAGCGGGTCACATCGCTGTCGGGAAACTCAGTGTTCTGCACCAAGGTAATACCCTGCTCCGCCCAGTTCAGGCGCGAGGGAATGAACAGATTGACGAACAACTCGTCGTTCCTATGGCCGTAAATGAGCTCGCCGTATTTAAAGTGGTTTTCAATACCGGAGCCCACACAGCACCACATGGCCTCTTCCGGCTGGGAATACTTGCGATAGTGGCCGGGGCGCATGGAAGTGAAATACACCAGGCCGCCATGGTCGGGATGCTGACTGGAGAGAATATGGTTGTAGAGCGCCCGCTCGTAATAATCGACGTAAGCCGTGTCGGCGCTCTGACCGTACAAGAGCTTGGAAAGCTTGAGCATGTTGTAGGTATTGCAGGTTTCCGGCCCTTCGCGCTCGGTCACCATGGGCTCAAAGTCCTCCGGCGGATGAAAGTGTTCGCGCACGCTGTTGCCGCCAATGGAAACGCTGCGCTCGAACACCACATTGTTCCAGAAGTACTGCGCGGCTTCCGACCAGCTCTGGTCGCCGCCCACTTCTGCCACCCGCTGGTAGCCA
>CAZKCY010000392.1:0-2791 GCA_964551155.1 uncultured Marinimicrobium sp.
TGATTGCCATTCGGATCTAGAATATTGAAAAATTGGTCACCACTTTCGGTTACAACATCGCCGAAGAGCTAGCTTATGTATTTTGGCAGCGTCTAAAGAGCCTGGATTTTCAATTAGTCGGCTATTTTGCCTGGGGCGTCTATGTGGTTATTCCTAAAACCTCGACGGAGGTTGATGAGATTATCCGGGTGGTCAACGAGCCAATTGATTTGACCTCCATTGATATTGATCCGCACATCATAGTGGGTGTTGTGAAAGAAGCTCCGACGGGAGGTGACACCAAAATGGCCTTGGAACTGGTTCGGCGTGTCTCCACGGCGCTATTAACGGCGCAAGAGAAAGGCTTGCAATGTGCGATATACGATACCGACCTTGAGCCGAATTCCGATGATCTCTTGTTGCTGCGGGACTTCCGCCGTTACGGCACTGACAACATGTTTCTGCAGTACCAGCCAAAGGTGGATCTGAAATCTGGACGCATTCAGAGTGTCGAAGCCCTTATCCGGTGGCAACACCCCTCGCTGGGGTTAGTGTCTCCCGCACGCTTCATTCCTCTGCTTGAGCAATCGGGCCTTATTCCTCAGGTTACTCGATGGGTGATCGAGGAAGCTGTGCGCATGATCACCCGATCCGGGATGAGTCAGCTCGGCTACAGCGTCAGCGTTAACATAACCGCGCAGGACCTGCTGGAGCCGGATCTGCTGAACTTTATCATCGGGACACTGCGTTCTGTAAATGCTGCCTGCCTGCGGGTAGAAATTACCGAAACAGGATTTATCGAGGATCCAATTTTTGCTCGAGAGGTTCTCTCCGAGCTGCGTAGTGCCGGTATTGCATGCACGGTAGACGATTTTGGTACCGGTTATTCCTCGCTCTACTACTTGAGTGAATTTCCGGTGGATGAAATCAAACTCGACCGCATGTTCGTCAGCGACATGCTGGTCAATGAGCGCCACCGCATTATCGTCAAATCCACCATCGCTCTCGCCCACGAGCTGGGCTTGAAGGTTACGGCGGAAGGGGTAGAAGACTCTGCCACCTTCCAGACACTTATTGAATTGGATTGCGATGCTGTCCAGGGGTTCGTAATCTCCAGGCCGGTGCCTGAAGAGGAGTTAGGTAATTTGATTGGTCAGGAAATGTACTCAGTCATTGAAAAAACGGCACTGAGCCAGGAGCGCCTGAGATAAGCGCTGAGAGGCGCTTCCAGCCCCCTGGATTCTAGTTTTTGCCCGAATTAAGCCGGGGTCGTCACTATATTTGGATGCCTGTCAAAGCAGGGTATAGTAGCGCTATTCACATCTCCAAAACGGCGCTGACAAGGAAAGGATAATAACAATATGTCCGAATATTTTTGGCTGGGTTTAATTCTGGCTTTGGTTCTGATCTGGGCGATCTGGAGTTTTAATCGTCTGATTCGGCTGCGCAATCAAGTGCGCACGGCCTGGAGCGATATCGACGTTCAGCTGGTGCGCCGGCACGATTTGATTCCACAGCTGGTAAAAACCGTACAAGCCTACACGGATCATGAGCGCAGTTTATTGACCGCAGTGACGGCTCTGAGAGCTCAGGCGGTAAGTAGCGACCGGCCGGCGACGCTAGCGGCGCTCGAAGGTCAGCTGGAGCAGTCATTGGCACAGATCTTCTTTCTGCAGGAAAACTACCCCGACCTCAAGGCCGACCGCAATTTCAGTCAATTGCAGAAGGATCTGGTGGAAACCGAAAACCTGCTGCAG
Source organism: uncultured Marinimicrobium sp. (assembly GCA_964551155.1). GTDB lineage: Bacteria > Pseudomonadota > Gammaproteobacteria > Pseudomonadales > Cellvibrionaceae > CAZKCY01. Next base: position 1,737 of record CAZKCY010000392.1, read on the forward strand.
TATGCACGCCGCTTCTACAATGGCGCGGTACGTGCCTTGAACGATCGGGTGCTGCAATTTCCCGATCTTCTGGTCGCCCGCTTGGCCGGTTTCTCGACCGCTGAATTTTTCAGTGCGGATCCTAAGCAGCGAGAAAATATTCTTATAAATCGGGAGGGAAACTGATGGACAACTGCTACGCACGGTTGCTATTTGCGCTAACGCTCTTGTTCTCGGTTCTGCCGGCCTCGGCGCAGGAACGGATTCTCAACTTTCATTCGGATATTCAGGTGCATTCTGATGGCACCCTGGATGTTTTCGAGACGATAGAGGTGCACGCCGAGGGCAAACGCATCCGGCGCGGTATTTACCGCGATTTTCCCACCCGCTACCGGGATAGCCGCGGCGACCGGGTGGTGGTGGATTTTGAGGTGGTCAGCGTGCTGCGCGATGGCAAAGCCGAACCCTGGTTTACCGAGCAGCTGGCCAACGGAGTCAGAATCAATACCGGCAACGACCGCTTTCTGCCGACGCCATTAACGACAAGCTATCGCATTCACTACCGGACCAGCCGGCAATTGGGCTTTTTTGAAGACCACGACGAGCTCTACTGGAATGTTACCGGTACTGGCTGGGTGTTCGATATCAAACAAGCCTCGGCGCGGGTTGAGCTACCCGAGCCGGTTCCCGCGGCGCAGCTGCAGTTGGATTACTACACCGGCCCCCAGGGGAGTCGGGCGAAAAATGCCTTGGCGACCGTGCCTGAGCCGGGCGTGGTTAAGTTTTCCACCACCAAACCCCTGTGGAGTAACGAAGGGCTGACCCTAGTGGTTGGCTTCCCCAAAGGAATTGTCGAAGAGCCCGGCGGGGTTCAGCGGTTAATCTGGTTTTTGAACGACAACCGTGCCCAACTGGTGCTTTTGGTAGGGCTGGCAGTGCTGTTTTGGTACTACCTGCATCACTGGTATCGCAATGGGCGCGATCCGCGCGGCGGGCCGGTTTTCGCCCGCTATTATCCTCCGGAGGATTTTTCTCCGGGTGGCTTGCGCTATCTTAACCGGGGCAGTTATGACGAC
>CAZKCY010000393.1:0-2771 GCA_964551155.1 uncultured Marinimicrobium sp.
GCGATAGCAGCGACTACGCCGCCAATATTGAAAAGGCCGAAGCTCTGGCTCCGACTGAGGAAAGGCCCGCTGCCAGCTCCGAACTTCAGGAGGTTTCGACCCCTGAGCAGAAAAGCATTGCCGAAGTATCGGCATTCCTCAAGATCGAGCCCAGTCAAACGGTGAAAACCCTGATTGTGCTCGGCGAAGGCGAAGTAGACCAGCCCCAGCCATTGGTAGCCCTGGTGCTGCGCGGTGATCACGAGCTCAATGAAATCAAGGCCGAAAAATTGCCCTGGATCAGCGCTCCCTTGACCTTTGCCTCCGAGGAGCGAATCAAGAATGAACTTGGCGCCGAGCCCGGTTCCATCGGACCGGTAGGCTTGAGCATACCGGTATTGGTAGACAGGTCCGCCGACCGGCTGGCGAACTTTGTCTGTGGCGCCAATCGCAGTGGCTACCATTATAAAGGCGCCAACTGGGAAAGAGACGCCCAGGCAACCGAAGTGGTAGACCTGCGCAATGTCGTGGCCGGCGACCCCAGCCCCGACGGTCAGGGCACGCTAGAGATCAAACGCGGTATCGAAGTCGGTCACATTTTCCAGCTGGGCACCAAATACAGTGAAGCTTTAAACGCCAAAGTGCTGGATGAGAACGGCAAGGAACAACCCATGATCATGGGCTGCTACGGCATTGGGGTTACCCGAGTGGTCGCGGCCGCCATAGAACAGAACTACGATGATCGCGGAATAATCTGGCCGGAATCTATTGCACCCTTCCAAGTCGCCATTGTCCCAATTAACCGCCACAAGTCCGAGGCAGTGGCAGAACAGAGCGACCGGCTCTATGAAGAACTGCAGGCGGCCGGGATTGACGTACTGCTGATGGATGAAGACAAGGCCCGCCTCGGCGTCATGCTGGCCAATACCGAACTGATGGGCATTCCCCACCGAATTGTCCTGGGTGATCGCGGCCTGGAAGCCGGCCAAGTGGAATACCAAGGTCGGCGCGACGCCGAAAAGCAGGAAATCGCACTTCCGGAAGTCTGCCGCTTCATCAACCAACAGCTAGGCCGGAACTAGAGGCCCGCCGGTGAATTGGAACCACTCAGGCCTGATCACCGGCTTTTTAGCGACCGCGCTGTTGGCGGCCACCCATACTAGCCAAGCTCAGTCGACGGCTTCAGCAGAAGGCGTCCCGGCTTTGACACAACAGCCCCAACAAATAATCGATGAGGAGCTGCGCCGCTCTCTTAAAAGAAATATAGAAGCGGCCGACAGCTTTGAAGACCGTTTCGAGGCCGAAGCCTGGCTGATGCTGATGTCCGGACGCCTGGAGCGTTATGTTAAAGACCCCGAACGGCGCCTGAGTCTGTTGCGAGAAGTCCACCGGGAAGCGCGCCGAGCCGGCTTGCAGCCCGAGCTGGTACTGGCCGTGATTGAAGTGGAAAGCCACTTCAATCGCTACGCCGTATCAAGTGTGGGGGCGCAAGGAATAATGCAGGTCATGCCCTTCTGGAAAAATGAGATAGGCCGCCCCGAAGACAATTTGATTGATCTGGAAACCAACCTGCGCTACGGCTGCACGATACTCAAGCACTACATTGAGCGCTCCGAAGGTCGACTGGCCGAAGCTCTGGCGCGCTACAACGGCAGTTACGGCAGCTACCGCTATACCATCAAAGTAATGGATGCCTGGGATAGGTGGCGATAAGCAAGACAATCAATTGAAAACCGACCTAACTTGCTCGGCGGTAAAGCCGCGGTACTGAAGAAAGCGCATTTGTCGAGCTTTCTCCTTGGGCAGTTCAGGCAGCTCGGAACCAAAGCGCTTCTCCCTCACTTCCCGAGCCAAGTCTTTCCATTCACCGTCACTGGCGTCCACACAGGCCTCGATCAACTCCCCTGCCACGCCTTTCTGCTGCAACTCTTGCAGAATGCGCATGGGTCCTTTTCCTTGGCGCCTGCGCATAGCGACAAAGGCTTCGGTAAAGCGCTCGTCGCTCTGCAGCTTTTCCTCAGCCAGTTTGCTGATGACCTCGCCTATCAAAGCCGGGGCATCAAAGCGGCGAGCCAGTTTTTCCCGCAACTCCCCCGCTGCATGTTCTCGGCGAGCCAAATAATTCATGGCCGCGAAGCGAACCGCGGCCCGGTCGGGAATTGAGGCAGACTGTTCAGAGTCACTCACGAGGTTCTCGCCAATCTGTTTAATCAAATCATTCCACAGGAGGAAAGCGCGACAAAATGTCGCGAATGGCCGAAGAAAGAATCTCTCTCTGGCGCTGCGGATCCAATCGATCGTACAAACGCTCTTCGGAGACCCCGCGCCATATTGGATCCTTGGTCGCACCGTCGACAACATCGACAATCAGACTACCTTGACTGTATTCCCGGGGCACTGGTGGAGGGCCAAAACCATGGTAGTGGGCATGGTAGCCAAAGGGATAAAAACCAAAACCATAGCGGCGATCATAACTGCGAGCGTCCAAACGCTCTTCCATTACCACGTGATAGCGAACCTCAAAATCCGGGCGCTGACCCGCGGCAGCCGGTTGATAACGCTGACTCAACTGGTCTTCGATGACCTGATGTAAATGCGTGAACGTAAAAGGGGAAATCAGGATATTGTCTCTGTCCTGTTCACTTTCGATCACACGAAAGGTTTCGAGCGTCGAGAAGTCGTAGCTGGCATGATAATCGGTTATCACTGAAGGGCTTGTGGCACACCCCGCCAGAATCATCAAAAGCAGACTTGCCACAAAGCCGTATAAACGTTGCATAGTTCTCTCCAAT
>CAZKCY010000394.1:0-2767 GCA_964551155.1 uncultured Marinimicrobium sp.
GAGTTTCGACTGGCTGTGATCATCAGCGCCGCTATCGCCAATCCGACGGCCACCAGGGTCCCAATCACACCGATGGTGACGAGGGTCCCGAGTGTGTAGTGGGGGTGTTTGGGGACGGTCTTCTTGGCCGATGTCTGGTCGGGTCGTTGTGTCGTTTGGGTCATTGCTGAACTCTTTCCTTGGGGATTGCGGGGATCTGGCTGAATCCGTCCCGGAGCATCTCGCGTGCCGCGACAGCCACGTGATGTACCTGACATGGGACCTCTCCCGGGCAGGGGGCATCCCGAAGAGCGCACCGTCCGTCGACTGTCGGGCCTTCGGTGGCTTCGATGACATCGAGGAGTGAGATGGAGTCGTCGGTGAGGATGTATCCACCGCCGGGCCCCCGTTCCGAGATGACCCATCCGGCCCGAATCAAAGGGGACATGATCTGGGGGAGAAACGAGGCTGTGGTGCCGACCTCCCTGGCCATCCTTGCAGCGCCGCCGCTGCCAAAGGAATTTTAAACTCGGCACATAGCTGTTCGATGCGGGCCACCCGTTCGATCACTTCAGAGGGCGCTGGCTCATAGTTGTAATAGTGCGGCCCCGCACCGGCAACGCCCGAGGCCAGAATGCCGGAATTGAAAGGCCCACCCAAAACCACAGAGGCATTTCGGCGAGCGCAAAGTGGCAGAAAGCTATCCAGCGCGCCCTGCTCCAGCAGGGTATAGCGCCCGGCCAGTAAAAAGCCGTCGAAATCGGCAAAATCCAGCGCCCGGGCGCAGACCTGCCATTCGTTGGCTCCCAGGCCCAAAGCTTTCACCCGGCCCGCGGCGCGCAGCTCGGTCAAGGCTTTATAACCACTTCGAGTAAACTGCTGCCAACGGCGCTCATGCGCTTCGCCGTGAGTTAACCGACCTAGATCGTGCACCCAGAGAATATCGACTTGATCGCGCCCCAGGCGCGCCAAACTGGCCTCGAAAGAGCGCATAAAACCGTCGTAACTATAGTCAAATACCGGCTCCAGATTTGGAGCCTCGGCGAAGCCGTGACGCACCGCTGCAGCACTGCGCTCTTTTAGCGGCTCGAGCACCCGGCCTACTTTGGTGGACAAAAGGATATCCGCCTCACAGCCTCCCAAAGCCTGACCAAGCCTAGACTCACTCAGACCAAAACCGTAGTGGGGAGCAGTGTCAAAATAGTTCAGCCCCAAATCCAAAGCTTTGATCACCGCCCCTTCGGCGACCGAGTTCGCCAGTGGTCGATAAAGATTACCTATGGGAGCGGCACCAAAACCCAGTAGAGGTGTATGCACCTCGCTCGCACCCAATTGGCGTCGATGCTTATGTGTTGTTTTCGGATCTGCCAAGACAGACTCCATGGCTGGCGACAACTTTCATAATTAAAAATTAGATTGCCAGTAAAATTAATTTTGCGCTCGCTGTCAACCGTTTTCGCATCGCGGGCCAAACGGCGGGCAGCGGCAAACCGACAGACTTAGTAGCAAGCTGCCCTTCCGCGTGTTGAGATCTAAAAGCCGAATGAAAACGTCAGGGCAGAGTTGGCCCCCTAAGCCCCACCCAACTGAACAGAGATCTGGTCCGAAGCGTCCTGGAGCTTTTCAATCGCTTCGTCGATGGAGGTGGGCATGGGGTTAGACTTGATAAAGGGCACAATCAGAGCCGCTATTGCCCCTTGGGCACCGAGTATCGGGACACACAAATCGGTCACCCCATCGACAAAGCTACTCGGGGTGCGTACGAAGCCTTGAGCGACCGCCGCTTCGGAGCGCTCGAGAAACAGGGCCAGCTGGGTGGGGTCTTCGCGCTCTGCGAGCTTGGCGCGCCAGGCTTGCTGCTCGATATCGCTTTGATAGCCAAACAAAACCAGGCCCGATGCGGAATCAATCAGCCTCCGGCGATAGCCCAGACGCACCGCAAAACCCACGTCCCGCGGGCTTTCCACGCGCGCTACGACTACCACCTGATCGCCCGAGGGCACCACCAAATGACAGGACTGACCGATTTGCCGGGCCAGCTCGTTCATCACCGGCAGGGATACATCCACCAAGCTGCGATTGGAGGTCTGGGCCATACCCAGGGCAAACAGCTTGTTGGTCAGTTCATAGCCGTCTCGCTCCTCGGCTGGGGCGATATAGCCGCGATATTCCAGCGCCAGCACCATGCGGAACAGTTCGCTGACCGAGCGCCCAAGACTGGTTGCCATTTGCGAAGTGGTCATGGCGCCACCTTCGCGAGCTAGCAGTTCGAGAATATCCAGGCCTTTTTCCAGCGCGGGGGCTTTGTACTTGCGCTCGTTGTCGTCGGCTTCGGGGGTCGCTTTGTTGTTATTACTGGCCATAAAATCCGTTCTCAAACCATTTTTGTTTAAATAAAATAACTCAAATCGTCGCTCGCAAATCATAGACCGCGCGGGCGGTGTCGGCAAAAATCCTCTGCCGCTGATTCTCACTCAGGCTCGACAAGAGTTGGCCACTCATATCCAGCCAGCGGGGGTAGTCGGCTACCAGTGTGATAACCGGCCAGTCGCTGCCCCAGAGCAAGCGTTCGACGCCGAAAAGCTGCAGAATTGTATCCACCCACGGCTGCAAGTCCGCAGCGCCTTGATTCGGCGCAGCCTCGGTCAGCAAGCCTGAAAGTTTACAGTAAATATTGTCATTAGACGCTAAACGCATCATCTGCCCCGCCCAGCCAAGAGCCTCGCCCCTGGCGATCGGAGGCTTGGCGGCGTGATCAATAACAATACGCAGCTTCGGATAGCGTTTC
>CAZKCY010000395.1:0-2751 GCA_964551155.1 uncultured Marinimicrobium sp.
CAGGCGCTCGAATAACTGGCCGTAACTGCGACTCAAGTCGCCAAGCTCGTCCCCGGCTCGGTTGGAGGGCAAAGTAACTGCCGGGTTAAGTTGACCATCGCGGTTAAACGCCGAGTTGACCAACTGATTCAAACGGCCTATGCGCCAGGACAGCCAGCAGGCATAGCCCAGCAGAATCAGCGCCAGCGCCAGAATGGCCAGAAAACCGGTGACAATGAGCCGGGTAAATGCGCTTTCCGTAAGGGCTTGGAGGTGATCGCTGGACTGTTCGACCAGCACCGCCCCCAAGGTCAGATTTTCAACGGCGCTGGCCGTTTCGGGAGGGATTCGGATGGGGGTGGCAGCGCTCCCTAAACGAAGCTGTCCGAACTCTTGCCAAAAGCTGGAGGTTTTACCAGTTAACGCCTGATCGACAACAGGGTTGGCGCTCCGGCCATCGACCTCTTCGGGGTAGGCAGGTAAGTTCTGAGCCGCGAACACCCCACTGTAGATAAGCCGCAGCACCCAGTGGGCACGCTCTTCGGGCTCGGTTTGTGGTTCTATGGTCCCGGTACTGGCTAGGCGCCAACCAGAGGTGTCGAGGACACTTAATTTGAGCCCGGGTTGAACAAAAACCTCAAGAGCCTCGGAAAGTTCTGGGCGGGGGTAGATCAACTGGCCGGTAACCGAGGGCAACAGGCCCGGATCTTGAGCCTGTCCCGCAAGCAGGGCGTGGTCGGCAAGGCTGCCCAGAGTTGCGGGTGGTTGACCGGCATCCCGGTTTACCACGGCCCAGCCCAGGCTGGTGCCTACCAGAGAAATTGGCAGGCTGAGTTCGATGGCGTAACCGGTTTCGGTCTCCTGCCAATAGCCGCGAATGCGGTGTTCTCTCAACTCCCGTCCGAGGGCATTGCGAGTTTTAACACTGACCGCCCCGGGGGCGCTGGCGCCAATGACGTAGTAGCGGCTAACGCCCAAAGCACCGCTTGCCAGAACCAGATGATCGCCGCTGGCCAGAGCCCCGGCGCTCGGGTAGTGGTAGCTGAGCTGGGGGTCGTCTACCTCGACCAGCAGGTAGAGGGTATCGTCGCTGCTGGCGGCCTGGAGTCGAACTTCAAAATCCGGATTCAAGGGGTGCTGGAAGCGGCGCTCGCTCAGTCCCAGTTGGTGCCAGTCCCCGGTATAACCGTCCAAGATCAATTTTCCATCCAATGCGTGGACGTAGAGCTGATCCTCCCGGGGCGCATCGCCCTGGTCCTGATCTGGGCGGCGTACTAAATTAGGCTCCGCAGCCAGGCGGGCCGCAACCGCTTGCGCGGTGGCCTCTAGTGCGGAGCTTTGGCCGGCGCGCAGGGCTTGATCCACCTCCTGCAGATATTGGCACCCGGCCCAGGGTAGAACCAGAGTCAGCAGGCTAAGCAACAACAATTGGTGCCGCAGACGCATTCTTACTGAGTCTCGTCCCGCCAGCGATAGCCCATGCCATAGGCGGTCTGGATGGCATCGAAGTCGGGGTCCAGAGCGTTGAACTTGCGCCGGATGCGCTTAATGTGGGAGGTAATGGTGTTGTCGTCGAGAACCACGTTGGCGGCGTCCATCAATTGCTGGCGGTTTTTAACATGGCCGGGATGTTTGGCCAGCGCGTGCAGAATCCAGAGTTCGGTAATGGTCAAATCGAGTGGATATTCGCGCCAATGAGCCGACATACGGGCCATATTCAAACTCAGCTGCCCCCGCTAAAGAACCTCCTCCTGGCTCACCGGGCGTTTGAGAGCATCCACGCGGCGAAACAGAGCCACTATGCGGGCCAGCATCTGCGCCTGACTGATATCTTTGGTCAGATAATCGTCGGCGCCCAGGCGCAGGCCGGAAATGACATCGAACTCGTCATCTCGCGCGGTTAGGAATACGATAGGCAGCTCTGGGGCGCGGCTGCGCAATTCCCGGCAAAGTTCAAAACCACCCTCGACATCGTCGCCGAGGCCCACATCAATCACCGCCAGGTCCGGCAGGCGCTGCTCCAAAGCGGCCAGCGCGGAAGGCCTGTCACGGTGATGGGATACCTTGTAGCCCTGGCGTTGAAACGCATCCCGGTAGTTGTCGGCTATGGCTTGTTCGTCCTCGACAATGACGATATGACGCTGCATGCAATAGTCCTCGAGAAAATCCAGTCACTTTGAGGTTTCGAGTTCGAAAAAGCTCCCCAGTGAACCAAATATAAGTGCGCAAGTCTGATTATTGGGAGCGAAACGGGGTCATACTACCTCAGCTATCCGGGGCTTGCCCTATAGCGCTTCAGTTAACGTGCCAGCCGGTATTCCCCTTGAGCAGGAAGCCCATAGAATCGCCTGCTTGGCTTGGTAAGTTTTTATAGCGGAATTTTAATGAAAAAACCTCCACCCGAAACGCTTCCCAGCCAAACTCGTCGGGGTTCCGCTTCAGAGAGCGATGACCCGCAAGCTTCCTCGGCCGGCGACTTTGAGCAGCGGCGGCTGGAGGCTTTGCAGCGCTACCGCATTCTCGACACCGAGCGGGAAGCCGCCTTCGATGATTTGGCCAAGCTGGCCAGCTATCTTTGCGATGCCCCCATTTCGGTTATCAACTTTATCGACCGGGATCGGCAATGGTTCAAAGCCGAAGTAGGCTTGGGGGTTCGGCAAACCGACCTCGACGTTTCCATTTGTGCCCACGCGATTTTGCAGAAAGATTTTTTTGTCGTGCCCGATACCCATAAATACCCGCGCATTGCCAACAACCCCTTAGTCACAGGCA
>CAZKCY010000396.1:0-2742 GCA_964551155.1 uncultured Marinimicrobium sp.
GCTCGACGGTATCGATATCCGAATGCAGGTAGCGCACCCGAATGCCGTGATCGGCCAAATATTCGGTTAAATCCTCGGCCATGCGTTTGGTGAGTGTGGTAATCAGCACTCGCTCGTTCTTTTCCGCGCGCAGGCGAATTTCCGACAGGACATCGTCCACCTGAGTGGTTGCCGGGCGCACTTCGATTTCCGGGTCCACAAGACCGGTTGGGCGCACCACTTGCTCGACAGTCTGGCCGGCGTGTTCGTTTTCATAGGGCCCGGGGGTGGCTGACACAAAAATTGTTTGCGGCGCCAGGCGCTCCCACTCGTCAAAGCGCATAGGCCGATTATCGAGCGCCGACGGCAGACGAAAACCGTATTCCACCAGGGTTTCTTTGCGCGATCTATCGCCTTTGTACATGGCGCCGATTTGCGGCACAGTGACGTGGGATTCGTCCACTACCAGCAATGCTTCCGGCGGCAAATAATCGAACAAGGTTGGCGGCGCCATGCCGGCGGGCCGGCCGGACAAGTAGCGCGAGTAGTTTTCAATGCCATTGCAATAACCCAGCTCCTGCATCATTTCCAGGTCGTACCGGGTGCGCTGCTCCAGTCTTTGCGCCTCCACCAGCTTGTTGTTGTCACGCAAATTTGCGAGCCGCTCCTGGAGTTCAACCTTTATCTTGTCAATCGCTTCCACCACAGTGCTGCGCGGCGTCACATAGTGCGATTTTGGGTAAATACTGATCCTGGGCACCCGCTGTACAATTTCACCGGTGAGCGGATCAAAAATCGAAAGCTGCTCGATTTCGTCGTCGAACAGCTCCACACGAACGGCGTCGCATTCGGAATCCGCCGGGTAAATATCAATCACATCGCCGCGTACCCGGTAAGTCGCGCGCACAAAATCCATATCGTTGCGGGTGTACTGCAATTCCGCAAGGCGGCGCAAAATTTGGCGCTGATCAATGCGATCGCCACGCACCAAATGCAGCAACATCTTCAAATAGGATTCCGGATCGCCCAAACCGTAAATCGCCGATACCGTAGCCACCACTATGGCGTCTTTGCGCTCCATCAACGCCTTGGTCGCCGACAGGCGCATTTGTTCAATGTGCTCGTTTACCGAAGCGTCTTTTTCGATAAAGGTATCCGACGAGGGAACATAGGCCTCGGGCTGGTAATAGTCGTAGTAGGAAACGAAGTATTCCACGGCGTTTTTGGGGAAGAACTCCTTAAATTCGCCGTACAGCTGGGCTGCAAGAGTTTTATTGTGTGCCATAATCAAAGTAGGACGCTGCACTTGAGCGATCACATTGGCTATGGTGAAGGTTTTACCCGAACCGGTAACCCCGAGCAGCGTCTGATGCGCCAGACCGGCATCGATGCCTTTGACCAGACCCGCAATAGCGGTTGGCTGATCGCCGGCGGGTTGAAAGTTACTTTGGACAACGAACTGCTTAGTCATAATTTGGCAATCTTAACGTCGCGAGAGCCAAAAGGCTCTAAGTGGTAAAAGTGGTTATCAACGAGGAGATGTAAAATCAAAAAGGATTTTTTCATCCAATGGTGAGCGAGCAACGAGTACCCTTATTGTATCTCAATGCCCGATCAGAAACACGGAAGACCTATGCAAAGCCTAGCGCCCAACGTCGAGCTAGAGCAGTGGCTCGAAGAGTGTGAACAGACTCGCATAGCGGCCCGTCAGCCCTTGGCAGGAGGTGACATCTGTGAGACCGAGATGATCACCACCGAAGATGGCCGCGAGTTCTGCATCAAGCAGCAACCTGCCGCACCCGACGACTTTTTTGCCTGCGAAGCCGCAGGTCTTCAAGCGCTGCGCGAAAATGGCAGCGTCCGGGTGCCGGAGGTATACGGCGTTAGCCAGAGCTTTATTGTCATGGAGTATATAGCTCCCGGGGGCAAAGGCGGCGACTACTGGCCCAATCTGGGCGCCGAGTTGGCGCATCTGCATTCAGCCCCGGCGCCCTACTTCGGGTTTCACCACAACAACTACTGCGGCCGCACCCTTCAACCCAACTCCCGCTACGACAACGGCCACGACTTTTTTTGTCGCGAGCGGCTGATTTATCAGGGCAAGCTGGCCCTGGAGCAAGGCTATCTCAGCAACGAGGAACTCGAAGATCTCGGCAAATTATGCGAGCGCCTGCCGGAGCTGATCCCGGAACAAGCCCCGGCGCTACTGCACGGTGATCTCTGGTCGGGCAATATTCACAGCGACGTTCACCACCGCCCGGTACTGCTTGATCCAGCCTGCTATTGGGGCTGGCCGGAAGCAGACATCGCCATGACCCGCCTGTTTGGCGGTTTTCCGGAAAGCTTTTATCAAGGCTATCAGCAAGTTCGTTCACTGGAACCCGGCTGGCAGGGGCGTACTCCGATTTATAACCTCTACCACTTACTCAACCATCTGAACCTTTTTGGCAGCAGCTACCATCCTTCAGTCACCAATATTCTCGATCACTACGTTTGAACTCACCGGCAACAGGAACCAAGCATGGGTAATTCAGTAAAAACTCGTACCGAAACAGACAGTATGGGCGATATCGAAGTTCCCGCGGACGCTCTCTACGGCGCTCAAACTCAGCGCGCGGTTAACAACTTCACGCTAAGCAACACGCCCCTGCCCGGAAGCTTTATCAAAGCGGTGGCACAGATCAAAAAGGCCGCCGCCCAGGTCAACAGCGCCCTGGATCTGCTGGAATCGGACATGGCCCACGCCATCATTAAGGCCTGCGA
>CAZKCY010000397.1:0-2733 GCA_964551155.1 uncultured Marinimicrobium sp.
TGACCAGGGTCGAGTGTCCGGGAATCGGCAGCACGTTGAGCACGGCCTCGTTGAGCAGTCCGAGCGAACCCTCGGAACCGCACAGCAGGCTGTTCATGTCGAGACGACCTTCCGTGTCTCTGAGATGCGCCAGATCGTAGCCGGTCAGGCAGCGGTTGAGCGGCGGGAACTTGGCCGCGATCAGCTCGCGCTGGGTGTCGATGATCTCTTGGGCGGTACGGTAGGCGTCGCCGATCACGCCGCAATGATGGCGTAGCGCCTCCAGCTCTGTTTCGTCAACCGGGCGGCTGACCAGCCGCTCACCGCCTAGCAGCACGGTGTCGAGCTCGAGCACATGATCGCGGGTCTTGCCGTACTCGCAGCTGCCCTGTCCGCTGGCGTCGGTGGAGATCATGCCGCCGATGGTAGCGCGGTTGGAGGTTGAGAGGTCGGGGGCGAAGAACAGCCCATGAGGCTTCAACGCCGCGTTGAGCTGATCCTTGACCACGCCGGCCTGGACGCGTACCCGGCGCTTCTCGACGTCGATCTCGAGAATCTTGTTCATGTGCCGTGATACATCCACCACCAGGCCGTCGGTGAGCGACTGGCCGTTGGTGCCGGTGCCGCCGCCGCGCGGGCTCAGCACGATTTGCTCGAACTTGGGCAGCTGGCTGAGCTTGGCGATGCTTACCAAATCGTCGATGGTGCGCGGATAGATCACGCCCTGGGGCAGCACCTGGTAGATGGAGTTGTCGGTCGCCAGCACCGTGCGGTTGGCATAATCGGGGCTCAAATCGCCGCTAAAGCCACTGTCGCGCAGGGCTTCGATAAAGGCCAGGTAAAGACTTTGTACGGGCGATGTGTGGCGAATTTTGGGGATCATGTACGACTGACTACTCGATAAATGAATGGTATCTAAAAGCCTGGAGCAAGTACGCTATCTTACGGATTTGCGCTGCGCTTCTCCAATGCTGACTGCATTTGGGGCACAAAATAGGCGTCTTAAATCAGTGCTCGCCTTAAATCAGCGCTCTATAGTGCAAGGCAATCAGAATCCAGATTTCAACCAGCGCGACTATGCTGAGCATAAACGCCAGCAGTCGGTGTAGTACGTTGTTGTAGCTCAGATGAATCATTGTGTGAATCACTCTTAGCACCACAAACGCCCAGGCAAAGCCCACCAGCAGAGGGCTTTGGGCCCCAAGTACTACGGCCGTGATGCAGGCGAGATAAAACAATACCGGCACTTCAAACAGGTTGCTGTAATGATTGGCCGCCGCCAATAGCTTGGGCGGCGGCTCGGCACCGGTATAAACGCGGAAATAGCCTAATTTAAGTTTGCGCTGCTGGACGGCTTTAATACGCTGAACCAGCAGGTTGATGGCTACGCACAGCGTCAGAAACATGAGTGCCAGCATGGGATAGAGCATTAAATCTTCTCCTTTCGAGGGTGACAGGGCGCCATTGTAAATCGGCGCAAACTTGCATCTGCTGTTAGAATACCGCATTTTACGACCACGACCAGGCATCGCCCTCAGCCAAAAGTCGGCGAGCTGCCGAAAATGACTGAAAAAAACAGGAATTGACATGATTATTAAGCCCAAAGTACGCGGTTTTATCTGCACCAACTCCCATCCCGAAGGCTGCGCAGCCAATGTGCGCGAGCAGATTGAATACACCAAAGAGCAGGGTTCCATCTCCGGCGGCCCCAAGAATGTTCTGGTGCTGGGCTGCTCCACCGGTTATGGCCTGGCCTCGCGAATTACCGCCGCTTTCGGCTCCGGCGCCAATACTTTGGGGGTCTGTTTCGAGAAGCCGCCCAGCGAGAAGAAAACCGCTTCCGCAGGCTATTACAACACCGCCGCGTTTCACGAAGCGGCCGAAGCTGAAGGCTTGTACGCAGAAACTCTCAATGGAGATGCCTTTTCCGATGAGATGAAACAGCAAGTGATCGAAAAACTGAAGCAAAAGATGGGTAAAGTGGACCTGGTGGTCTACAGCTTGGCCGCGCCCCGGCGCACCGACCCCAAAACCGGCGAAGTATACAGCTCGGTGCTCAAGCCCATCGGCAAGCCTTACACCAGCAAAGGTCTGAATACCGATACCTTGAAAATCACCGAAGTAACGGTGGAACCGGCTACCGATGAGGAAATCCGCAATACCGTCAAGGTGATGGGCGGGGAAGACTGGGAGCTGTGGATCGAAGCGCTGCAGGAGGCCGACTTATTGGCTGAAGGCTGCAAAACCACCGCCTACACTTATTTGGGCGATAAGCTCACCTGGCCGATTTACGGCAAGGCCACCATCGGCAAGGCCAAGGAAGATCTGGACCGGGCCGCACATGCGTTGAGCGAGAAGCTCAAAGGCCTGAACGGCGAGGCGCGGGTCTCGGTACTCAAGGCAGTGGTCACCCAGGCCAGCTCGGCCATCCCGGTGATGCCGCTCTACCTGTCAATCCTGTTCAAGGTGATGAAAGAAGAGGGCACGCACGAGGGTTGTATCGAACAGTTGCAGCGCCTGTTTGTCGAGTGCCTCTACAGCGCCAATCCGCGTCTGGACAGCGACGGTCGCTTCCGGGTCGATAATCTGGAGCTGGACCCCGAGACCCAAGAGAAAATTGAGCGGATCTGGCCCCAAGTGACCGAAGAGAACCTTTTTCAGACCACCGACTTCAAGGGTTATAACCAAGACTTCCTGCGCCTGTTTGGTTTTGGCGTCGAAGGTGTCGACTACGATGCCGATATCAGCCCGCTG
>CAZKCY010000398.1:0-2729 GCA_964551155.1 uncultured Marinimicrobium sp.
TACCTGGCCTATACGGCGACGGCCTCGGCCTACGGCGCCGCCGGCTCTCTGGCGCTTCTGCTGCTCTGGGTCAACTATTCTTCCATGATTCTGTTGTTCGGAGCGGCGTTTACCCGTGCGCACCTCGAAGGCCGAGACAAGGCCGTCCGGCCCAAGAGTACGGCGGTGTCTGTACATCGAGAATTAATGGATGACACGAAATAAACAATATAAAACCTCCAAGCATTTAATCGCCGCTTGCGGTAACTTGCCGGCTTTTCAAACTAGCCTTATTTACGAGAAATGACAGGAGGAGCCGGAAGGCTTAAATGATTAAAAGAAAATTGAAAGTCGCCAAGAGCTCTATTCATGGCACCGGGCTATTCGCGACCACATCAATCAAAGAGGGCACACTGCTCGGATACTGCCGAACCCGGAAAACCAAGACCTCTTCCGACTACACTTTATGGCTGGAATCAGGACCGGTGGATGTGACCTGCCGGCTAAAATATATTAACCACTCTTCCACTCCCAATGTCGCCTACTACGATGATTTATCAGTCGTTGCGCTGACAGACCTGGCACCAGGCGATGAGCTTACTCACCATTATGGCGAGGAATGGGAAGATTAAGAGCACAGCACAAAACAGGTTTCATCTTTTCCCGACTCGCTTTAGCTCTAGAAAATACCAAAAACCCATTGATGGCTGCGCTTTGAATTTTTGCAATTCGTTTCAGTTAAGCGAAAATATCAATCAACGCGTCTCAGGTCCTAGCTTTAGTGAGAAGTGACCCACTTTTTGGGAGAACTTAGGTCATTAACAGGTGGAATTCCTGCTATCCTTCCAGTTTTAGTCGTCTTGTCAAAGCTCAAACCTCTTATTAGATGAAATCACCGCCCGACCCCCAAAGCGGCCCACCTAGTAGTCGCCGGCGCAAAGACTGGCTGCGCCGCACCCTGAAGTTATCCCAGAAGGAAGCCGTGGCTTCGGCCACCATGACCGCGACCGGTGATAACTTCTTCAACGCCTTTGCGGTGCACCTGAACGCCACAGCGACGCAAATGGGGTTGCTGACCGCCATACCCAACCTCTTTGGCGCCCTCTTCCAGCTGGTGTCGGTGTGGCTGTGCAGTTATGTGAAGCGCCGCTATCTGATCGTTGCAGCAGCAGGTCTGCAGGCTGCGGTGGTCGCTGGGATGGGCTTGCTGGCCGCAACTCAGGCCGAGAACGCCATCTACTGGCTGATCGGCTTGGCGGTGTTGTATTTCAGTTTGAACAACTCGATTCAGCCCCAATGGCGCGCCTGGATGGGCAGCATTGTTCCGCAGAGGCGGCGTGGCGCCTTCTTCGCCGCTCGGACCCGGCTAACCATGGTTGCTTCGCTGCTTATGTTTGTGGGCGGCGGGGCTTTGCTCACCGCCAGCAACAAGATGGAGGCTCCCTGGCTTGGATTCGCGGTGCTGTTCGTTATGGCCGGTTGCGGGCGGGCGCTCTCCAGCCGCTACCTTTGGCGCATGCACGACCCTGAGTCGGAACCCGACGCGGCTGCCGCCACCCCAAGAAACCTGGGACGCAGTTTTACCCAGCTCCGCGAGTCGCTGCACGACCGAACTTTTCGGCACTACAGTCTCTTTGTGGCCGGAATGCAGGGCATGGTGGCCATTTCAGGCCCTTTCTTTGCGGTATACATGCTGCGCGATTTGGAGTTCACCTACCTCGAATACAGCCTCAACGCCATCGCCTCCATCGCTACCCAGTTTTTGTGCCTGAGGTTTTGGGGCGCCTTCAGCGACCGCTTTGGCAACCGTCTGGTAATGTTGATCACCAGCAGCATGATTCCCCTGCTTCCGCTGTTGTGGCTGGTTTCTCCTAACTTCTATTACCTGCTGGGTGTGCAGGTGGTTTCCGGCGTTGCCTGGAGCGGCTTTTCGCTGAGTACCGCCAATTATCTCTACGATATACGGCCTCACAAGACCAACTTCGCGGTCTACGCCGCGGTGCAATCCTGCCTCAGCGCGGTCGCAATTTTTATTGGCGCCCTGGCCGGTGGCTTCATCGCCACTGCCGCACCAAGCTTGGTGCAGCTATTGAACATTGACACGCTGCTGCGCAGCCCTTTGTATATCGTATTCATCACCTCGGCGATCCTGCGAATGTCGGTAACCTTGTGGTTTATCCCACGCGCGGTAGAGCCACGCATAAGACGCCGCCCCGAGATGCTGCAGATTATCTATCGCGTAGCGAGACTCAACGCTTTGTCGGGCGTAGCCTTGGATTGGTTGACCGTGACGCGGAAGAAAGGGAGCGGGAGCCCGTAAGGCATTTTCTATATGCTTGCCAGCATCACTGTACCAGGAGAAAATGTTGTCCCCACGACCGGTATTTAGACGTTATTCATAGACAGGAATCAGAAACCGATGCTGACGGAAGATATAAAGCAAGCGATTAACGAAAGCGTTTTATGCTGGTTGGCAACCTCCAGCAAATCTGGTGAACCCAATTGTTCGCCTAAAGAGGCGTTCACTTATCGAGGTGAAAGTGAGCTAGTGATTGCGGATATTGCATCTCCAGAGAGCCTAGACAATATTCGATCTAATCCCAGCGTATGCGTTAGCTTCGTCAATGTATTCAAGCAAAAGGGCTTTAAACTGAAGGGGAAAGCTAGCTACGTTTCCCAGGATGAAGAAGCATACCCTAGCCTCTTCGAGCTAATTAAGCCCATCGTCGGCATCACTTTCCCGGTAAAGG
>CAZKCY010000399.1:0-458 GCA_964551155.1 uncultured Marinimicrobium sp.
GGCTGGTGTCAAAATGCCTGCACCGGTATCTTTCTCCCGATGGCGCAAACCCATTTTATTGGCCTCGGTATCCATGGCGCTCTCGGTCGGGATGGTGGCCACTTTCGCCTACTACGTCCTGGGGTTGCCAATAGGCGCCGGCGTGCTTTTAGGTGCAATTTTGGCGCCCACCGATCCGGTGTTGGCCACCGACGTGCAGACCCGCCATCCCGGTGACCGAGACCCCTTGCGATTTACTCTGACCTGCGAAGCGGGCATGAATGACGGTAGCGCATTTCCCTTTGTGATGTTAGGCCTGGGAATGTTGGGTTTGCACGAACTTGGGGACTTTAGCCTGCGCTGGGTAATGGTCGATGTAGTTTGGGCGACGGTAGCCGGCATAGTTATAGGTTGGGTCGCCGGAGTAGCTTTGGCTCGAGCGGCGCGAGGTTTGCGCGGGGGTCAGTCCGATTACCGCC
>CAZKCY010000399.1:468-2723 GCA_964551155.1 uncultured Marinimicrobium sp.
GTATGTTGGGGCTGCACGATCTGGGCGAATTCAGCATGCGCTGGGTTCTAGTCGATTTGCTGTGGGCCACGGCAGCCGGTATCGCAATCGGGCTGGTCTCGGGCGGTGCGTTGGCCCATGCGGCACGAGCGCTGCGTGGCTCTCAGTCCCGCCATCACCTTTTGGACAACTTTCTCGGACTCGGTCTGATCGGGGTGGTCTACGGCTTGAGCTTGCTGGTCGATGCCTGGGGCTTTCTGGCGGTATTCTTCGCGGCCGTAAGCTTGCGCCAGACGGAACTCAAAATCTCAGATACTGATCTGGAGGCAACAGGTGGCTCAAAATCAAGTTCGATTGAGCCGGCTGAGGAGGCGCTGGGCCTGGACGACAATGCCTCACAGTCAGTCAGTGGTGCCTCACTGATTTTCAAAGAGCATTTGGAGCGTTTATCGGAAATGATGCTTGTACTACTTATTGGAGGCACCTTGTTTCTTGATTCCTGGAGCCTGCGTGCGGTGGCTTTGGCGCTGTTTCTGTTTCTGGTGGTCCGACCTGTCAGTGTTTATGTTGGCTTGATGGGAACCTATGCATCCTGGCCTTTACGGGCAATGGTAGGTTGGTTCGGTGTGCGCGGTATAGGCTCTTTGTACTATCTGATGTTTGCTATCCAGCATGGTCTGCCCGAAGAGCTTAGCATGGAACTGATTAGCTTGACGCTGATTGTGGTGACACTTTCCATTCTCTTGCACGGCATCAGTGTTAAACCCTTGATGGATCGCTACATCGATTATCGCGCGCGTTTGAGATCATAAGACTGGGCGCGCATTTTTATAGACTTATGACAGCGCTTACCAAAAATCCTGGTTGGGTACGTTAGCGTACAGAGACCGCGCAACCGTTCGGTTAAACTGGTTAAAGATGGCCACTTAGGATGGCATCTTGACAGCGATGGGCTATCAGTTTCCCGGGCCGTCTTTACTTAGGAGGAGAAAAGACGAGCCTACACGGAGGAGTAGGATGACAGGAATCATTGAAACATGACAGGGAATGTTAAGCGACGCCAAGGACGTATTTAGGTGCGTCCGGGAAACTGATAGCCCATTGCGCCCTCGGGGAAGGGTAGGGAAATTTCCACTATGTGTGTTGGTGGACATGGGATCCCAAAGATGAGCTACACTGGAGTTGTATAACTAGTCATCAAGGAGATTTAAACGATGTCCGCATCCCCTCAACCGCTACACACAACGATGTCGGAGTCAACACACTCTCGGCCGGCACGGAAACCGGCGTCACCAACTTCGCAGCCGACGCAGAATAGAATCCTCGCGGCATTGTCTGATGACGTCCAAAAACGAATCTTTCCTCATCTTGAAGAAATACCCATGCCACTGGGAAAAGTGCTTTATGAAGCCGGAGATAAGATGGACCACGTATACTTTCCCACCGACGCGATTGTGTCGCTGCTTTACGTGATGGAAAGCGGTTCTTCGGCCGAAATTTCTGTGGTGGGTAACGAAGGTTTGGTGGGTATTTCGCTCTTTATGGGCGGGGCAAGCACCTGCAGCCGCGCGGTGGTTCAGAGTGGTGGGAGCGGTTATCGAATTTCCGCGCAGCGACTTATCGATGAGTTTAATCGCCACGGCGAGCTAATGACCTTGGCGCTGCGTTACACCCAGTCGCTGATCACTCAAATGGCGCAAACCGCCGTGTGCAATCGGCACCACTCTATTGACCAGCAGTTGTGCCGCTGGCTGTTGCTCTCTTTAGATCGGCTGCCCTCGAATCACCTGGTTATGACTCAGGAGCTTATCGCCAACATGCTCGGGGTTCGCCGAGAAGGGGTGACAGAATCGGCGGGGCGGCTACAAAAGCAAGGCATTATTGAGTACCGCCGCGGCCACATTGAAGTGCTCGACCGCGCTAGGCTGGAGAAGCTGAGCTGTGAATGTTACGCCGTGGTGAAAAAGGAAACAGACCGGTTGGCTAAGCTCGACTGAGTTCGAAGCGATTTTGCTCGGCTTCGACCAGATCGCCGAACTTACCTCCCATTATTTCGAGAGATGGCGTCCAGTGCATCGCTGAAATTGTCGGTGCACTGAGCTCAATATTTGAGCTTCCCACCGCGATTTCGCCGCCAAATTCAATACGGAAATTAAATAATGCGTTGGATCGCGCACAGACCTTGTGAAAACTCCCACCTAACATGGTTCTCATGAGTAAAACCATGAACAGACTTATTCCTGAAAGGCATTCTCATAAAGAGGCCGCCGGTCCCT
>CAZKCY010000400.1:0-2722 GCA_964551155.1 uncultured Marinimicrobium sp.
AGGCGTGATTGTCATCGCCGCCACCAACCGCCCCGACGTGCTCGACAAGGCGCTGCTGCGCCCGGGTCGTTTCGACCGCCAAGTGGTTGTCGGTCTGCCCGATATTCGAGGTCGCGAACAGATTCTGAAAGTGCACATGCGCAAGGTGCCGATCGACGAGCGCGTCGAGGCTATGACCATTGCCCGCGGCACCCCCGGCTTTTCGGGCGCCGATCTGGCCAACCTGGTCAACGAAGCGGCCTTGTTTGCCGCCCGCGGCAACAAGCGTCTGGTGACCATGGAAGAGTTTGAGAAGGCCCGCGACAAAATCATGATGGGCGCTGAGCGCCGCTCCATGGTGATGAGCGAGAAGGAAAAGGAAAACACCGCCTATCACGAGGCCGGTCACGCCATTGTGGGCAAAATCGTGCCCGAGCACGATCCGATTCATAAAGTCACCATTAGTCCCCGCGGTCGGGCCCTGGGTGTTACCCAGTTCCTGCCCGAAGGCGATAAGTACAGCATGAGCCGGCGCGCCATCGAGTCCAGTATCTGCACGCTGTTCGGCGGCCGTTTGGCGGAAGAGATGACGCTGGGCGCCGATGGTATAACCACCGGTGCTTCCAACGACATTGAGCGGGCCACCGAGTTGGCGCGCAACATGGTGACCAAATGGGGCCTGTCGGAGAAACTCGGTCCACTGCACTACGGTGAAGACGAGGGCGCTATGCCGGGCATGGGGGCGGCCAACTATTCCGGCGAAACCTCGAAAATGATCGACGAAGAAGTGCGCAGCATCATCGATCGATGCTACCAGCGCGCCAAGAAAGTCTTGGAGGACAACCGGGATATTCTCGAGGCCATGAAAGACGCCCTTATGGAATATGAAACCATCGATGCCGAACAAGTGGACGATTTGATGGCGCGGCGCAAAGTGCGCCCGCCGCGCGATTGGCACGATGACGATTTCAACAGCCATCTGCGTGGCAAAGGCGGCTCATCGGGCGGCGATTCAAAGGATGATTCCAAATCGGCGGATGACAAGAAGTCCGGGCCCATCGGCGGGCCTGCCGAGGAGCGCTGATAGGCGTTTTAGCCAAAACACATTAATTTACGTTCTGCGTTATAATCCCCGGCCTTACCGCCGGGGATTTTTTTATCCCGCCGCTTAATCTCTGCTCGAACGCTCGGAATCCATATGCCACTGCAACTTGGCAAATACAGTCTGGATCTCTCCCGGCCCCGAATCATGGGGGTGCTCAATACCACGCCCGACTCCTTTTCGGATGGTGGCAGCTATTACAAGTCCGGTCGTCTGGCGCTGGATCTGGCACTTGAGCGCGGTGCTCAGATGTTGAGCGAGGGCGCCGATATTATCGATGTGGGGGGCGAATCAACCCGACCGGGAGCCAGCCCGGTTTCCGAGCAGGAAGAGCTGGATAGAGTCGTGCCAGTGGTGGAGGCATTAGTGCGTGAGCTGGATGCCCCGGTTTCGGTGGATACCAGCAGCCCGGCGGTTATTAGCGCCTCGGCTGCCGCGGGCGCAGCTCTGATTAACGATGTGCGAGCTCTGCAGCGCCAAGGGGTGCTAAAGGCTGCCAGCGCAACCGGTTTGCCGGTGTGTTTGATGCATATGCAGGGCGAACCGGAAACCATGCAACAGCGCCCGGCCTATCGCGACCCAGTGGTCGAAGTGCGCGAGTTTTTGCAATTGCGGGCTCAGGCCTGCCTAGAAGCGGGCATAGACCGGCAACAAATTCTTCTGGATCCGGGCTTCGGTTTTGGTAAAACACTAGAGCACAATCTCGAACTTTTACGACGTCTGCCCGAGCTGCTCGATCTGGGCTACCCTCTGCTGGTGGGCTTGTCGCGCAAATCAATGATGGCTAAGCTCCTGGGCCGAGAGGTGTCCGAACGATTGCCCGGTAGCCTCGCTCTAGCGATGGCCGCCGCCCAGCGTGGCGCTGCCATTATTCGCGTGCACGATGTCGCCGCTACTTTGGATGTGCTCAAAGTCCAGGTAGCGCTCGAGCGCGACTACTATTGAGTGACCCGCTAAGTCCGTTGGGCAGCAAACCCCTTTACAAGAAGATTGGAGCTAGAACATTTATGGCGCGCAAATATTTCGGTACCGACGGTATTAGAGGCGAAGTGGGCGAAGCGCCCATCACGCCCGATTTCATGCTCAAACTGGGCTGGGCCGCTGGCCGAGTGCTGGTGGACCGCTTCGATGGCGCCAATCTGATTCTGATCGGTAAAGACACCCGGATTTCCGGTTATATGTTTGAATCCGCGCTTCAGGCCGGGCTGATCAACGCTGGCGTGGACGTAGGCTTGCTCGGCCCCATGCCCACTCCTGGTATCGCCTACCTGACCCGGACCTTTCAGGCCCAAGCCGGTATTGTGATCAGCGCCTCCCACAACAGTTACATCGACAACGGCATCAAGTTTTTCAGCGGCAACGGCACCAAGCTGCCGGATGAGATCGAAGAGCAGATCGAGGATTATCTGGAGCAGCCCATGGTCACCGCCGAACGCCTGGGCAAGGCCCGGCGCATCGACGATGCTGCTGGCCGCTACATCGAATTCTGCAAGGGCACTATGCCCTGGGGCTTCAGTCTGCAGGGGCTGCAGATTGTGATCGACTGCGCCAATGGCGCCACCTACAACATAGCGCCGAGCGTGTTCAGCGAGTTGGGCGCCAAGGTAATTCCCATGGCGGTGGAGCCCAACGGCACCAACA
>CAZKCY010000401.1:0-2684 GCA_964551155.1 uncultured Marinimicrobium sp.
AGCAGTTATTTTTATCTGACCCGTATCAGTGGCAACGTGGATTTTATTTTTGGAGAAGGCTTCGCGGTTTTTGACCAATGTGAGATTGTTAGCCGACCGCGCGCCAAGGCGTTTTCCGCTGGCGAGATTCAAGGCCATATCACCGCCCCGTCCACCAACATAGAACAGCCTTGGGGCTTGGTATTTATCGATTCGCGTCTGACGCGGGCAGAGGGCGTCCCCGATGGCAGTGTTTCTCTGGGCAGGCCTTGGCATCCCACCACCACCTTTGAAGATGGCCGCTATGCAGATCCCGATGCCATCGGCTCGGCCATTTATTTAAACACTTGGATGGACGCCCATATTATCGATGCCGGCTGGGCTAGTATGACAGGCACCGCCCGCGACGGCAGTAAGTCCAGGGTGTTTACTCCCGCTGAGTCGCGCTTCTTTGAGTACAGCAGCCGCGGTCCCGGTGCTGGAGAGCATCCCGATCGGCGCCTTCTGGAAGAGCGCAGCTATCAAGAGCTTCGAGAAGCCATTGAACGCTTGCGAACGGCGGTGGCTCTGAATTAGTCCGATGAGTCGGCAGTAAGTGAAGTTACGGGTGCTGGCATTGATTTTCGCGTTGCCTTTTAACATTGATTTCCAATAGCGAATCCTTCTCAAGAACTCAAGCAATATTCCAACTTCGTCTTTAGGCGGCGATTATCTAGAACTAAACTTCAAGTGCAAGTGGGAATAATTCTCCTTCCTGACTCTACTTGAGGTAAGGCCTATGCGCGTTTCCCAACTAAATGCAGTCCCCTTGGCAATGGCAACCACACTTGGTCTTTTGCTGCTAATGAATTCGTTAATCAATACCGAATTTGAAGTCTTACCTTCGAAGCCTAGCACTAAGCCCGTCACTGTCATAATGCCGGAAATGGAAGTCACAACCATACCGACCCTAGCACCTGAAAAACCGCTACCGCCAACAGAAGCGCCACCAAAACTCGTCGATCCGGTCAAAACGGAAGTAATCGACGGACCGGTGATTATGGAAGTGCCGCGACCCGGACCGGGAGCAGGCCCGGTGATTGGGGACGGATTGATCGAAGGCGATTTTATGCCCCTGGTTCAGGTAGCTCCAGAGTACCCTCGTGCAGCTGCCAATCGAGGAATTGAGGGTTTCGTTACCGTCGAGTTTACCGTTACCACCACCGGCAGCACCCGCAACGTTGTGGTGGTAGACGCGGTCAAAAAAGACGGCACTCCAACGTCCATATTTGATCGGGCGGCGGTCCAGGCCGCCGAGAAGTTCAAATATCAGCCCAGAGTCGAAGACGGCGCAGCGATTGAAGTGCATGGGGTGAGAAACCGTTTCGTGTTTGAACTGGCCGACTGACCTTTTAAATCGATTATCTAATCGTTAAAGCCCTCCGCACAGCGGAGGGTTTTTTATTTCTATGTTTCTCTCGGTCGCAGGGAAGCTTCTTGGTTCTTTGGCGCGAATCGATCGAGTGCGGACAGCGCAGCGCAGCGCGATACAACGGGTTTCCAGCCGAGGTTCTCTTGGGGTACTATTGGTCTTACACCCTGGTTAGGCCAATTAGGGTTTGTTAAGCTTTTGATCCCTTTCGAACTCAAGTTGACGAATCGCAACAAATTACCTCTGGGAGAGTGCTCTCTTATGCGCATCGAACATTTTGCTTTTAATGTCCAGGATCCGGTCGCGATAGCGGCCTGGTACTGCGAACACCTGGGCTTTACCGTCAAGCGTAAGCAGGACGGCCCTCCTCACACTCACTTCTTGGCCGACAGCACCGACAAGGTGATGATCGAGATCTACAACAATCCGCCCGACCAGGTGCCGGATTACCCGGTGATGAATCCTCTCACTCTGCATCTAGCTTTTGTCTCCGAAAATCCCGATCAGGACGCCCAGCGGCTCTGCGCTGCGGGCTGCAAGATAGTGGATGAAGTGCGGCCCAAGGACGGCTCGGTGCTGTTGATGCTCAAAGATCCCTGGGGGTTTGCGATTCAGTTGTGTAAACGCGCTCAGCCCATGGTATGACGCTAAAAAGCTGAAGCGAATCGGGTTTTTAGGAGTGTTTATGACAAGAATAAAAGAATTTTTGGCGTACCATTTTTTTCACATTCAGTTGCTAGCCTTAGTCTTGGGTTTCGCCTCGTCACAGGCGGTTGCGGTTAATCTCAAAGGCGTAAGTGGCTTTGGTATGGATACCCGGGGCGGGCTGGGTGGCAAAGTATTGAAGGTTAGCTCCCTTGATTCAGCAGGGCAGGGCAGCTTGCGCTGGGCTTTGGAGCAAGAGGGCCCTCGAGTGATTGTGTTTGAAGTTGGAGGGGTGATCGATCTGGCGGGTGAGAATCTCAATGTTCATCACCCCTACCTCACGCTGGCGGGGGAGACGGCTCCCCAGCCGGGCATTACGCTGATACGCGGCGGCCTCTCGGTTCGTACCCACGACGTGCGCATCACTCATCTAAGAGTCAGGCCGGGCGATAACGATCGGCCCCAGCGTTCGGGCTGGGATACCGATGGCATCAGCGCTTCTGGCCCCGAGGCTCGGGATATTCATATAGATCACTGCTCGGTCAGTTGGGCGGTGGATGAGAATATGTCGGCTTCGGGCTCGCGCACCCAGGGAACGGATTTTACCTCTGGCCGGGTTACCTTCAGCAATTCGATCATTGCTGAAGCC
>CAZKCY010000402.1:0-2677 GCA_964551155.1 uncultured Marinimicrobium sp.
ACGCCATCTTTATGACCTATGGCGACATACCCGCCCAGGAGCATCAGGCGGTATTTGAAGAGCGGGCCCTGAACCGCTTCGAACGTCTGGACAAAAAAATCGCGGTCACCGAAGAGAAACGTTACCACGCCCCCATTGCGGTGGAAGAAGCCTACCCGCTCGAAGAGGGCGAAGACCCTGCGCGCAAGACCCACGTGGTTATGGGCTGGCTGTTGGGCAAAAGCACCGATTTGGCGCGGGCACTCGAGGCCCAACTGCTGACCGCGATTTTGCTCGACAACAGCGCCTCGCCGCTGCTGCACGCCCTGGAAACCAGCAACCTGGGCCAGGCGCCCTCGCCCCGTTGCGGGCTGGACGACTCCCATTACGAAATGGCCTTTGCCTGCGGCCTGGAAGGCTGCGCGCTGGAAGACGTGCCCCAGGTGGAACAGCTGATTCTCGACACCCTGAAGAAAGTCGCCGAAAACGGCGTAGCCCAGGAGCTGGTGGAATCGGCCCTGCATCAACTGGAGCTGGAGCAGCGCGAAGTCACCGGCGATGGCTTTCCCTACGGCCTGCATCTGATCATGACCGGCCTGAGCGCCGCCACTCACCGGGGCGACCCCATAGCCCTGCTGGATCTGGAAACCGCGCTGGTGGGCCTGCGGGAGAAAATCCACCAGGCCGATTTTATTCCCACCCTAGTGCACGAACTGCTGCTCGACAACCCCCACCGGCTGCGCCTGACTCTGCGCCCGGACAGCAACTACAGCAAACACGCCCAGGAGACCGAGCTCAAACGCCTGGAGCGCATCAAAGCCGGGCTGGATTCCGATCAGCGCCAGCAGATCATCGAGCGGGCCAAAGCCCTGGAAGCCCGGCAAAAAGCCGAGCCGGACGACAGCATGCTGCCCAAAGTGGGCCTGGGCGACATTCCCAAAGAATTGGCCTATGTGGAAGGCAGCCACGAGACGCTCGACCCGAAAGACCCCGACAGCTATCCGCTGCGCCGCTACGCCGCCGGCACCAACGGGCTGGTGTACCAGCAGATTACCTGCAAGCTACCGGAACTGAGCGAACAGCAACAAACCCTGCTGCCCTACTACTGCCACTGCCTGACCGAGCTGGGCGTGGGCGAGCGCGACTATCTGGGCACCCAGCGCTGGCAGGCGGCCGCCGTGGGCTCGATCAACGCCAGCAGCAGCGTGCGCGGCGCCACCGACGACGTGCAGAAGATCGACGCCTATCTGACTTTGTCCGCCAAAGCCCTGGGTCGCAACCACGCCCAGATGAGCGAGCTTATGCAGGCCACGCTGGAGCAAGTGCGCTTTGACGAGCTGCCCCGCATTCGCGATTTAATCTCCCAGGTGCGCGCCCGGCGCGAACAATCGGTGACCGGCAGCGGCCACAGCCTGGCGATGACCGCCGCCTCGGCGGGCATGGCGCCGGCGGCCAAATTCACTCATCAGTTGAGTGGCCTGGAAGGCATCAGCCGGCTGAAAAAACTCGATGACCGACTGGAAAGCGATCAAGCCCTAGCGGAATTTGCCCAGCAGCTGAAAGAGATTCATCAGCTGATCCTGCGCGCACCCAAGCGGTTTTTGCTGGTGGGCGAGCCCGAAGCGCTGGACGACTACCGCGAACAATTGCTTGCGCTTTGGCCTAAAACTCCGGCCAAAGGTGACTTCTCGGCCTTTGATCTGCCGCCGGTGTCCGAGCAAGTGCGCGAAGCCTGGCTGACCAACACCCAGGTCAACTTCTGCGCCAAAGCCTACCCCACGGTTCCGGGCGAGCACCCGGATGCGGCCGCGCTCACCGTGCTGGCGGGCTTTCTGCGCAACGGCTATCTGCACCGCGCCATTCGCGAGCAAGGCGGCGCTTACGGCGGCGGCGCCAGTCAAGATGGCAACACCGCATCCTTCCGGTTTTTCTCCTACCGCGACCCCCGCCTGGTGGAAACCCTGGACGATTTCGATGCCTCGCTCCAATGGCTGCAGGAAAAAGACCACGACTGGCAGCCACTCGAGGAGGCTATACTGGGAGTGATCAGCAGCATAGATAAACCCGGCTCACCCGCCGGCGAAGCCAAGCAGACCTATCACGCCGAACTCTTTGGCCGCACGCGCGCCAAGCGGGAGAAGTTTCGCGAGCAGGTGCTGGCCGTGACTCAGGACGATTTAAAGCGAGTCGCGCGAACCTATCTCAAGCCCGAGCAGGCCAGCATAGCGGTAGTCAGCCCAAGCAGCGCCCGGAAACTGCTCGAGGAACGAGGCCTTAAGATTCGTATGTTGTAACTATTGAGTTAGGAATAAGCCGGCCAACCATGTCAGGGAAAAAACAGCCAACCATGCCCGAGCACAAACTTGAGTACAGCGCGGCCACCGACGTGGGCAAAAAGCGCGACAACAACGAAGACCGCTATCTAAGCCTGCCTGAACGAGGTTTGTGGCTGGTGGCGGACGGCATGGGTGGCCACGCCGCCGGCGAAGTGGCCAGTGCCATAGTCTGCGACACCCTGATGAAACAGAAAAACCCCGGCGACCTCTGGCAGACCATACAGCGCTCCCACAGGGCGATACTGGATGCGCCCAACAAAGGCGTCGGGTCACCCGGCATGGGTTCTACGGTCGTGGCCCTGCACAGCTATGAGCAACAATACGAAGTGGCTTGGGTGGGCGACAGCCGCGCCTACCTTTGG
>CAZKCY010000403.1:0-2668 GCA_964551155.1 uncultured Marinimicrobium sp.
CCAGCCTTGCTCAGTCTTGATAGGCGCAGGCCCTTGTCCATTCTTAACTTCTTGAATGGTGTGGTAGACCTTGGGGTCAACAATGACTTCGGTATTGATCTCGGCGCCGTCCATGCTCTCGCTCAAGCCCCAGCCGATGCCGCCGCCTTTGCCGACACTGATAAAACCGTCCTGCGGCCGGGTGTAGAGCGCATATTGACCATCCACAAATTCAGGATGCAACACCACGTTGCGTTGCTGACCGGTGTAGGTCACCAGGTCGGGCAGACGTTCCCAGCTGACCAGATCTTTGGTGCGCGCAATGCCGCACTGAGCCTCGGCGGCGGAAAGGTCATCGGGGCGGGTCTCATCCTTGCGTTCGGTACAGAAGAGCCCGTAGATGTAGCCATCTTCATGCTGAGTAAGACGCATGTCGTAGACGTTGGTATCGGGGCGGTCGGTTTCAGGCAAAGCAATTGGATAATCCCAAAAGCGAAAGTTGTCGACACCGTTAGCGCTTTCGGCAATGGCGAAAAACGATTTTCGGTCGTCGCCTTCGACTCGCACCGCAACCAGATACTTGCCTTTCCAATAAATAGCACCGGCATTGAACGTAGCGTTGACACTCTGACGCTCCAGCAATCGTGGATTGGTGCTTTGATTCAGATCGTAGCGCCAGATAATCGGCGCGTGTGCAGCCGTCAATACTGGATTCTGCCACCGAGTATAAATGCCGTTGCCGTATTGCATCGGAGTATTCTTCTGCCCAAGCAAGTTTTCCTGCTCGCGAAGCAAGTTCTGCACGGCGAATTTAAAATCACTCATCTACTTCAACCTCTAAATTCTCATTTGTCACTTAGGCTGCAGAGTTGCTTCGCGGCCCTCAATTTTTGGAAACAATGCTTTGCTCCGCTTCGCGCACCAGTTCGGGGGGCATATCGTCAGGATAATCCTGTAACTTGCACCACCAGTTGCGCCAGAGGAACAGACTGGTCAAAGCAATCACCACCAGCGCCACCACAAACTCCTGCCAGTGCTTAATCACCATAAAAATGGGTGCGGCTACCAGAGCTGTCTGCCAAATCACGCCCACCAATACGTTAATCGCATCCCGACCAAAATCAGTGTTGGCTTTGACTTCCGGGTAATCCACCTGCACCGATTCTCGTACCGGCTTCCACCAGCCCCAGGGCCGAACTTTCACATAGAAGCGTTTGAGCACTTCCATATCATCGGGCTTGGTAAGCAGAGAACCGAGCACACAAGCTGTCAAACTGACGCCCAGCATGAATGGAAAGGAGTGCAGCGGCGAAAAGTCGGTAAAACCCATGGGTATGGCGATCAGCAGTCCCGCCACCATGCCGGCGAAGTAACCGTAGCCGTTGAAGCGCCACCAATACCACTTAAGCACGTTTGAGGCTGTGTAGGCGCCGAACAGCGCGCTGACGATCCACTGAATGATGTCGTCGAGAGTACCGATAAAAAAGCCTAAGAAAACGCCTACGACTACAAACGATATCGAGACGATATAACTCATGTAAACGTAGCGCTTGGGGTCGGCATCCTTATTGATGTAACGCTTGTAAATGTCGTTGACCACATAGGCGGGCGCGGCGTTGGTGGTGGCCGCAAAGGTGGACATAAAGGCCGCGAGCAAGCCGGCGATCAACAGCCCCAGTAAACCTGTGGGCACATAGTGTTTCATCGCCAAGGGGAGGATCTTTTCAAAATCCACATCGGGGCCCATAAGCCGTAGGTCGTCCATAAAGAACACCAGCGCCAGCACCGTTAGACCGGCAATCAGCATATAGCGTGGAAACAGCAATACCACGTTAACAAACCAGCTCATTTTGGCGGCTTCTATGGGCGATTTGGCAGACAACACCCGCTGCATATCGTAGTTGGGCGCTGGCCCCGCCATACTCTGAAGTACGCCCTTCAGTAAAACCAACATGATGAAAATGGTAAAGAATGAGTAACCGTCTTCGGCAATTTTGGCATTGGCCGATTCCAGAACGCCGCTCCAGTCCAAATTCAGCTCCCAGCCAAAAAACACACTGGTCCAGCCATCGGGTATTACGGCGTTTAGCATTTCCGGTGATACCTGTTGCATGGCAACAACGCCCACGCCCACGCAAGCCACCGTCATAATGAAAAACTGCAGCACTTCGGTAAACACCACGCTGAACATACCGCCTTTCACGACATAGACGGTGGTAAGTGCAGTGATAATCAAACCGTAGAGAATTTCATTCCAGTAGGGGTCGGCAGACAGCTCCCAGGGCAAAAACACCACTGCGAACTTACCGATACCGATAAAGCCGTAGGCCAGAAAACTCAGAACCACGATTAGCGCAAAAATCACCACCGACAAGTGCGACAGTCTGGCCCCCATGCCATCACCAAAGCGGAAGGTGATCCATTCTGCACCGGTCATAACTCCCGAGCGGCGCAGCCAAACTGAGAGAAACACCATCATGAAAATTTGGTTGAATACCGGCCAGAGCCAGGGGATATAAACACTGGTAAGGCCGTAAACAAACAAGAGATAAACCAGCCACATGGTACCGCTGATATCGAACATGCCCGAGGCGTTGGAGATACCCAGCGTCCAATAGGGCAGTTTATTACCGCCAAGAAAATAGCTGCGGATATTCTTGGAAGCGCGGGCCGAAATCCAAAAACCAAT
>CAZKCY010000404.1:0-2663 GCA_964551155.1 uncultured Marinimicrobium sp.
CGCCGCCGTTCTCGATGTAGCCTTCAAACGCTTCCTGTTGGCTGGCGTTCAACACATCCCCTGTGGTATTTAGCCAGACCACGACGGAAAACCTTCCGAGGTCTTCCGAATTGAACAGGCTGCTGTCTTCAGTCAATTCCAGTTCCCAGCCGTTCTCATCCGCCAGCGTCTGCAACATGGCTTGCCCGGCACCGATACTGTCGTGGCGAAAGCCTTCGGTCTTAGAGAACACCAGAATTCGATCCGGCGCGCTTTGGCGGGCATCCAGCTGCGAGCTTACCGGGCTTTGAGAGGAGCTGACCGGACAGTAGTCGCCAGCATGGGAAGAAGACGATGAGGCGACCGAACTGCTCGACTGAGCTCCTCCACCACCTCCTCCACCGCAGGCGGATAGCATTAAAGCCAGGCCAATAATTGTGATTTTTATTGTCATGGGGCACCCTTGCTTTAGCAAAGCGATAGGTTGCATTCGAGGCTCTAGATCGCTTTGGAAGTGGTTGTTTTCTTCACACTGATAAGCCATTAAACCGCAGAGATGGCTTTTCAAGAAGCGACTGGAGATAAAAGTCATCAAAAAGTAAGCGAAAAGTCCCCCTTTAACAACCCTGCCTAGAACTTGGTTTAGAAGTTATTAAGATTGTTATCGAAGAATTGTAAATCATGAATCGCCGTATCCAGGCGTGGTTGGCGCTGTCGTGCTCTTGCCTTCGAGGCGCACACCGGCAGACAACATTGAAGATACTGATGATGCCAATTGTTTTAAGTGGACTACAGAGGTAGGAGGCTTACAAGCAGATAAAGCCCTGCGCCTACCATGAACACCCCTGCCCCTGTACTGGCGAGCTTTTGATTGCGTTGGCTTCGGGCGAAATTTATCAAACGTTCGCCCCCGTAGGCATAGACCAGCTTTACTCCGCCGACTGCGAACAATGTTATCAGCACCACCCAAGCTATTCCCCAATTGCTAAGACTGGATAAATCCACAAAAAGAGGAAATAAACTGGCGTAGAAGAATATGGCCTTTAAGTCGACTAAGGTAAGCGTTAGCCCCGCCAGGAAGCTACCAGCCAAATTTCGGGGCCTATGGTTATCGGTTTGGTTCTTCTTTAAGCGTTGGCGAATTAGTTGCACGCCCAGCCATATTAAGTAGGCGCCCGCGAGGATACGAACAGCGAGAAACAGATCTCCCAGGGCCTCAGCCAGCGCGGTCATACCCAATAACGCCAGCAATACAAAGATCAAATCGCCGACGACTATGCCCGCTGCTGCAGCAACGCCGTTGCCGAAGCCACCCCAAGCCGAGCGTGATACCACCAAGGCGACGCTAGTAGTGGGTATGGCGGCGAGCATTGCCATTATGGCAAATAGAGCTACTGCATTTGGAAAGGTCATAAGTGTTTTGGATCCAGGAGGCTCAAACCTCAGAGTTAATCTCAATTCTTGAAATCAAGCTTAACTTAATGATAAACAAAAACTATTTTAGGAGTTTCCCCCAGATTCAACTAAATTTAAAATACCTAAATAATGATTTGATTCTAGACGATTTTTTTCATCTGGCCGACACTATTTTGGAGAGCATCGACACCACCCAAGTTCTACTATGATAAACAAGACACCAACCGAATCGATTTATTGGGGACCTTGGTATGAATATAAGAAAGGTGGAGATCGCCATCGTCGGTGCCGGAACGGCGGGCCTCACGGCCTACAACGCCGCGCGCAAGCACACTGACAATCTGGTGCTGATCGAGGGCGGCACCTACGGCACTACTTGCGCCCGGGTCGGCTGCATGCCGAGCAAGCTGCTGATCGCAGCGGCGGAAGCCGCTCACGACGCAGCACATACCGAGCTGTTTGGTATCCAGGTCGGAAATATCACAATCAAGGGCGACCAAGTCCTTGAGCGCTTGCGCAAGGAAAGGGATAAATTCGTCGGCTCGGTGTTGGAATCAATGGAAGCGATTCCCGCGGCCCACAAACTGACCGGCTGTGCCCGCTTTCTCGCGCCGGGCAAACTGGCGGTCGGGGACAATATGGAAATCGAGGCCGATCGTATTGTTATTGCCACCGGTTCGAGCCCCACTATTCCCGATATGTTTCAGGGGCTGAGCGATCGACTGCTGATTAATGACAGCTTGTTCGAGTTGCCCTCGCTGCCTGAATCCATAGCGGTTTTTGGCTGCGGCGTGGTAGGTCTGGAGCTGGGTCAGGCGTTAAGTCGCCTGGGTGTTCGCGTGCGCATGTTTGGCCGCGGCGGCTCGCTCGGCGGTATTGCCGACGAAGAGATACGCGGCTATGCCGAAGACTATTTCAACGAGGAGTTTTATCTGGACACCCGCGCTGAGGTGAGCGAACTTGCCCCGACTGACAAAGGCGTTTCGGTGAGCTTTGTCGACAAGGAAAAAGGCGCCTTGACGGAAGTGTTTAATTATATTTTGGTAGCGACCGGTCGCTCGCCCAACCTCGATGGACTGGATCTTCACAACAGTGGCTTGAAACTGGATGACAAAGGAATTCCGCTGTTCGAACCATCGACTCTCCAATGCGGCGACAGCCCGGTATTTCTGGTGGGAGATGTCAATCAACAGGCACCCTTTCTCCACGAAGCGGCCAATGAGGGCAGGATCGCCGGAGACAATGCGGGCCGTTATCCAAAGCTGGTC
>CAZKCY010000405.1:0-2662 GCA_964551155.1 uncultured Marinimicrobium sp.
TGTTTCGCGTCGCCATCGAGCACAGACTTCACTTTCTCCTCTAGCGAAGTCATACCTGCCGCGCGCCCAAACTCCAGCGCGGCCTCAACGGGCTCACCCTGTATCTCGTGCGCCCTGATCGCTAAGAGGGCACCGGCTCTATTTCCCGAGGCGCAATGCAAAAACACATTCTCATTGTCCCGCAAAAGACCGTGAAGTTGTTTTGCATTCTCGGACGTTACATCTTCCGCACCTGAAATGGGCAAAGCCAAGTATTTCAAGCCAAGCTTTTCCGCTTCGGCTTTTTCGTCGATCGGAGCCGCTTCATCTAGCCCGCGCAGGTTTATGATTGTGGTAACGCCGGCGCTTTTAAGCTTCTCTAACTCCGCTTTTGAGGGCTGCCCGCCCGTCACCAGCTGTTCAGTGGGCGTGTTGAAACTTGAAGGTAGCTCAGACCGAACGAGCTCCTGCGCATGGCTGGCAACCATTAGCAAACTCAAGACAACCGCCGTCATGATGTGCTTCATCGTAAGCATAAACACTTCCTCCCATTGAAAATAATTACTGTCGCGCCAACTCA
Source organism: uncultured Marinimicrobium sp. (assembly GCA_964551155.1). Lineage (GTDB taxonomy): Bacteria > Pseudomonadota > Gammaproteobacteria > Pseudomonadales > Cellvibrionaceae > CAZKCY01. The sequence continues at coordinate 560 of CAZKCY010000405.1, forward strand.
GCTTCGCTTTTCAGGCCAAGCACCTTGCGCATAAAGATGGCCGCTGGACAAAACCCCGTGAAGGACTGCTGAAACAGATTGGCACCTACAAAAACTGTTAGCCAAACAAAACCCGGATGAACCCAGTAGGTCAAAGCAACGGATAGCAGAACCATAAAACCGGCAAAAGCGGCGACTGCATTTTCAATACTCATGGTAGTTTCCTCGCAAATTGCATAAATGAAAAGCCTGGTCAAAAAGCGTAGCGAACGCGGCCATAGGCGTTGCTGTTGTCTTCGAATTGGCCAAAGAAACTGTGATTCCGCTCCCCAAAGAATAGGTTAAAGCCGGTACTCAAGCTCAAATTGTCATCGAATCGGTAGTCCAGACGCGGGCGCAGGTGACCGTCCTCGTCACTGGGCGAGTAAAAACCAAAAAACGATAGGGTCATCCGGTCCCGCGCGTCCCGCCAAGTCAGCCGACTAGTCAAGAGGGTGCGATTTTGTTTGGCTTCCCACTCGGGGTTGGGGCTGTTTCTTAACAGCTCGGCATGATCCTGGGTGTGTTCAAGGTACAGCTGGAGGCTGCCGGTCAGGCGGGTGAGCAGCTCTTTTTCGTAGCCGAGCAAGCCTCGCCACTGACTGTTGGGTGTGCGCGGATCCACACCCTGCGGATCATCAAGACTGTCGTGGTGCGAGATTTCCGCATTAAACAGACCGGGACCCATCGGCAGCCGCACGGACGCTCCCAGGGCACGCAGTCGCGAAAACGTAGGCCGACCCTCTGAGCTTAGGGATTCCGGACTTTTATGGTAGCCATCGTAGCCGTAAAGCGCCCACTCAGCGGAGCCGACATTGTGGTAAATTCGCAGCGCCCATTCATCCCCATCCGGCGTATCGGCAACAAAGGCTTGTTGCTCACCGATCAGTTGTCCGGCTATTGGGCTGAACACCGAAAGGCGTTCGCCGCGCGGGTACTGGTCCGGTTCGAAGGACGGAGTCCAGGCCAGTTCGATGTTGGCGAGGTCGAAATAGCCCGACAGGCGCAGCGCGTCCTGCGGGGCCTTTAGGTATTCGTCGTCCCGCCCGATAAAAAAAGCCTGCCAGTCTTTAGCGAACAAATCATTGAGGAACACATAGTCGCCGGTACCCCAGGTCATGATTTGGCGCCCCGCTTTTAGGTCCAGATTTTGCGCGATCGAGGTACTGGCCGTGAGTTCGCGAACTTGAGCGTCCCACTCTTCCAGCACCTGGTCATAGACCAAATCGCCTTTGGCGGTGTATTGAAACCTACTCAATGAACCATCGGTTTCCAGGCGCAGTCTCGCCTCGCCCAGGCTCAAGCGATCATGGTAAGGGCTGCTTTGAAGGCGCGTGCCCAGGCCCAGCTCGACAAAACCGTGCACCGGAAGATCGGGGCCCGACTCTTCCTCCCAGGCACCGGTTTCCCAGTCTTCCCAGCCGTCGTCGGTCTGAGCCTCAAGCGGGGCACCAATGCAAATAACTTTCGGCGCATGCAACAGCTTCCTCTAGTTCAGCCACTCGGCGGGCGGGTTGCGCAGGCTGCGCTCGGAGAAAATATCGTCTGGAATGCCGAGGTCATAGCGAACATTGCGAAACTGCATTTCCGTTTCGCCGCCGGTATCCAGGTTGCGCATGATCGAGTGCACCACGGTTGGATAACCGTCAATGGTTTCGATTTTCAATACTTCCATTTGCCGATAAACATCCCCTTGATCGTTGTAGTAATCCATGGCGACCGGCAGCATCGACTGCCGATCAATGGTGACCTGGTAGTGGCTGAACTCGACATTACTCGGATCTTTGGCGACCCCACGCAAAAGGTAATGCTCGTCGGTGGTTTTCAACAGCTCGTAGTTATCCAGATCGGTAGATCGGCCGGAGACATCCTCGTAATAAAAGTGCGAACCCACAAAGGAGGTGCGCTTGTCACCGGCGGAAATGCGCTTAACCAAATCCAATCCGGGCAGATACAGCCAGCGATCGTCATCGGCGTCAACGCGCTTGATCACCCGAAAGACGGTGTTGCGCACATCCGCCGGCCGGGAGAAAAACACCATAATGTCTTGGGTTTGATCGTCTTCCCGGGTCTTGCGCAAAATGG
>CAZKCY010000406.1:0-2659 GCA_964551155.1 uncultured Marinimicrobium sp.
TGGCTCGCGAATTCCTCGACCTGATCGACTACTTTCTGGAGCTGGACGGGCTCAAAGTGGTGAACCGGCGCAGCTACGTGGGCGCTGGTGCACGCCTCGAGAACTCCGCCGAGCACTCCTGGCACCTGGCCATGGCTTGCTGGGCGCTGGCGCGCCATTTCAATCTAAAGCTATCCGAAGAGAAGTTGCTGAAGCTGGCTCTTATACACGATCTGGGTGAGGTCGATGCCGGGGATACCTTTTTGTATTCCAAAGCCCGCGCCACCGCCGACCGGGCGGAACGGGAATGCGTTCAGCGCTTTCACGACCACCCGGGTAACCCGGTGACGGAACTGGCGGAACTTTGGGAGGAGCAGGAGACCGGCACCAGCGCCGAGACCAAATTGCTCAAAGCGGCGGATCGTTTGCTGCCTTTTATGCTCAATGTGGCGAGCGGCGGCAAAGCCTGGCGCGAAAACGGCGTCAAGCGCTCCCAAGTGGAGGCGGCCCATGGGTTTATCGCTAAGGATTTTCCAGAGATCCATGCTTGGGTGCGCGGCAAGATCAATCGGGCGGTGGAAAACGGCTGGCTGTTGGATGGCTGAGATAAAGCGCCCCGGCGCAGCCGCAATCGAACAGCCTGAACTACACTGTAAGAAGCTATTGTTTTCGGGACAGGTATCGGTAACCGAGCGGTACCGATATCCTCAGGGACACCTTTCAATGGGCAGCGGCGTTGTGACCACTAGCTCAATGATATAGGTTGGTCCGCTATGAGCTTAAATAGTATCCAACAAGAGTTACCTCTCGCCGCCCTCAAGGCGGTTCGCGACGCCGTGCTGATCACCGACGCCAACTTGGAGCTCCCGGGCCCGTTGATCGTCTACGCCAATCCCGCTTTTTGTGAAATGACCGGTTATGCTCTCGAAGAACTGATCGGCCAAACACCCCGCCTGCTTCAGGGACCGGACACCGACCCAGAGCTCATGCAAAAGCTCAAGCAGGACCTCCAGAATGGGCAGCACTTTTTTGGTGAAACCGTCAATTACCGCAAAGACGGCACGCCGTTCCGAATGGAGTGGACCGTTCGCCCTTATCCTGAAGGGGCAAAACCCCAATACTACATAGCGGTCCAGCGCGACGTCACTGCGCTTCGCAATCTCGAGCAGCAGCGTCAACAAATGCAGGCGCTAATCGATATTCAGCGCCAGGTGGGCACCGCCGGCCTGGATTTGCAGAGTTTACGCGAGCAGGTAGCCAAGATCGCTTTGGCGGCAACCGGCGCCGAGGGCGCGGCAATTGAAGAAGCCCAAAACGGAGAAATGGTCTATACCGCCGCCTGTGGCACAGCTGCAGCGTCGCTAGGGTTGCGACTACCCATTTCAGGCAGCCTCTCCGGAGCCTGCTACCGAGAGCGACAATCGATCTATTGCCCAGATACCCACGAAGATCCACGCGTCGCCAGCGCGGCAGCGGCGCGCGTCGGCTTTCGCTCCGGCCTTCTGGTGCCTTTGCTGCATGAGGAGCGCTGCTTCGGAGTGCTCAAGGTTTACTCCAGCCACAGCGATGCGTTCAGCAGCGATAACCTTGAGCTGCTGAACATGGCCAGTCAGGTCTTGGCCGCCTCCCTTGCCGATGCGCAGCGCTTTAAAGGTGAGCGCGACCGACGCAATTTGCTGGTCGACTCGCTGCCAATGATGATCTCCTTTATCGATCCTGATTTGCATTACCGGGAAATCAATGCCGCCTACGAGCGCTGGTTCGAACGCCCCGCCGAGGAAATCGTCGGCAAAAGGGTACGCGAGATCTTGGGCGAGGCGGCCTTTGAAAAGGTCGGGCCTTACATTCAGGCTGCTCTCGAAGGGCAGCAAGTGGAATTCGAAACCCTTGCTCCCCATAGCGACGGCACTCTTCATCCGGTGCAGGTGGCCTATATCCCTTTGAATAGTAGCCTAGGTCAACTTAAAGGCTTCTACGCCGTAGTGCGCGACATTAGTGACCGATCGCGCGCCGAACTCGATTATTTAACCGAGACGTTTAATCGACGCGGATTCGAGACCCGACTCGAGTCAGCCTGTGCCGCCGGCAAGCGATACCAGCGCCCTTTGTCATTGATTTTTCTGGATCTGGACTATTTCAAATCCATCAATGACCGGTACGGTCATGCGGTGGGAGACGAGGTATTGAGAGCAGTCGCGCAAACTTTGTTTGCCGAGCTCAGAGAAAGCGACAGTTTAAGCCGTTGGGGCGGCGAGGAGTTTGGCGTGCTCGCACCGGAAACTACGCGGGAAGAGGCCGCGGCCTTGGCTGAACGTTTGCGTGAGGCGATTTCTTCTCAGAGCTACCAGAGCGTTGGCCGCGTCACGGCAAGCTTTGGAGTGGCGCAATTCAACCATCAGGAATCTCAAAGCGAATTCGTCCGCCGCGCAGATGAAGCTTTGTATGCCGCCAAAGCCGCCGGTCGAAATCGTGTCGAACAAGCCAATTAACTCCCGGGCGCTTTTGTAGAGCGATTCGAATTGCTCTAGGTGAGTAGCTACATTCTGGACTGGCGCGTGGGGATTCTGACCCCCTCAGTACTGGCGTCGATGTAGAAGGTTTCGCCGGAGAAAGCGTTCACATAATTTCTGTACCAGTAATATTTGTCGTTGGTATACGGAAACCGTCCCTGCCACCCACA